>NZ_JBTGGE020000021.1:0-30932 GCF_054331515.2 Streptococcus sp. 10F2
CCTTGGCTAGTTAGCCTAACAGCTCCAAACCTGCTATCAAATGAAATAAGGAATCGACATCAAAAAGTTAAAGTACTTAAATTTCTAATAAGGTGGGGTGGCTAACTTCATTTTAGAACTTTCAAATTGTTCCGAATATTGAATTAAACTAGAATGCTATTCGGATTATTAAGTACCAATATAATTTGTAAGGGATTTTAAGAACAATTTCTTTTGTAAAACTAAATTTAAAGATAGAGTGTGTTTATAACCATTTATTGAACTCAAGCCTGGGAAAAGCTCCCAGGTTTTTTGGCTTTTTGCTATAATAGTCTTATGATTATTATGCAAGCGAGTAAGGTGGAGCGCTCCTTTGCGGGAGACGTTCTCTTTCAAAATATTACCTTTCAGATTGGTGACCGTGACCGGATTGCCCTTGTGGGGCGTAATGGTGCCGGTAAGTCGACTTTGTTAAAAATTTTAGTAGGGGTGGAGGAAGCGACATCGGGTGAGATTAGTCGCAAAAAGGACTTATCCCTCTCCTACCTATCTCAGTCATCTTCTTTGGATTCCAACTTGTCTATCTATGATGAAATGCTGAAGGTTTTTGACAATCTGCGACAGGATGAGCAAACACTACGAGAACTGGAAGCTGAGATGGGGCAGGTGACAGGAGCAGAACTAGCTGCTTTAATGAGCCGTTATGATCAGCTGTCGGAGAGTTTTCGTCAAGCGGGTGGTTTTCAGTATGAGGCCAAGATTCGCTCCATCCTGAATGGTTTTCAATTTGATGAGGGCATGTGGTCCATGCCCATTTCGGATTTATCTGGCGGGCAGAAAACGCGTCTAGCTTTAGCCAAGATGTTGCTAGAAGAGCCTCAGCTCTTGGTGTTGGACGAGCCCACTAACCACTTGGATATTGAGACGATTGCTTGGCTAGAAAATTACTTGACCAATTACCAAGGCGCCCTTTTGATTGTCAGTCATGACCGCTATTTCTTGGATAAGGTGGCGAATATCACTTGGGATTTGAGACCAAATTCCTTGGATCGTTATGTTGGAAATTACACGAAGTTTGTGCAAGAAAAAGTTCAAAGACTGGAAACTCAACGCAAGGAATATGAGAAGCAGCAGAAGGAAATTGCTGCCTTAGAGGACTTCGTGGCTAAAAATCTGGTACGAGCCTCAACTACCAAACGGGCTCAGTCTCGTCGAAAAAAATTAGAAAAAATGGATCGACTGGAAAAACCTGGTGGTCAGGAAAAAGCAGCTACGATCGCTTTTCCCATTGAACGTCCGTCCGGAAATGTGGTCTTGACGGTGGAGGAAGCAGCTATTGGGTATGAGGGACAAGTCTTGTCTCAGCCTATTTCCTTAGATTTGCGGAAATACACAGCTATTGCAGTCGTTGGCCCGAATGGTGTTGGTAAGACAACCTTCTTAAAATCGTTAAAGGGAGATTTACCGTTTATTCAGGGGCAAGCACGTCTTGGAACCAATGTTGATTTTGGCTACTACGATCAGAATCAGGAAACTTTAAGTGCTCGGAATACAGTCTTAGATGAGCTGTGGAATGATTTTCCTCAAAGTCCAGAATTAGAAATTCGCAACCGTCTGGGTTCTTTCCTCTTTTCTGGGGATGATGTTCAGAAAACAGTTGGTATGCTTTCTGGTGGAGAGCGCTCCCGTTTGCTCTTGGCCAAACTCTCTATGGAGAAAAATAATTTCCTAGTCCTAGATGAACCGACTAACCATTTGGATATCGAGAGCAAAGAGGCCTTGGAACAGGCATTGATTGATTTTGAGGGAACCTTGCTTTTTGTGAGTCATGACCGTTATTTCATCAATCGGATTGCAGACCAGGTGCTGGAGTTAAGCCCCGAAGGTTCCCGACTTTTTCTTGGAGATTACGATTACTATCTTGAGAAGAAAAAGGAATTGGAAGAGTTGGCACAAGAAACTGAACCTGAGCTTGTCGTGACGAAGGAGTCGAACAATCTTTCTTATGAGGAGCAAAAGGAGAGTCAAAAGGAAATCCGTCGACGGCAGCGTCGTATTGAAGAATTGGAGCGACAGCTAGAAGAACTAAGTCGCATTCAAACTGAGATTCAGGCCAGCATGTTGGCGAGCAATGACCCTGATCAGCTCATCCAATTGCAAGCAGAATTGGAGCAAGCCCAAGCTGAAGAAGAAGCAGCCTTGGAAGAATGGGCAGAGTTGGAAGAGTAGAAAAATAACCAGTCGCATTGCGGCTGGTTATTTTTGGGGTTCGAGTTCTTGTAGTTCTTCGTTGTTTTTCTTCTTTTCCTTGGTCACTTTTTTACTAGGTCGACTATAGAGTAGAGTAACGAGTGCTCCCAAGATAAAGGAAAAGAGGATGACTAAAATTAAGGGGAGTTGGACTTGGGTTACAAGAAGAGAGACTTGTACCTCTTGGATATTGCTAATGGATAGAAGGGCAATGAGCAAGATAGAAATAAGAGAGAGGTAATATCGGAATTTTGGCTTCATAAAATCTCCTAATTGCTAAATTCAGCCTTAGATTTGGTATCGCTGAATTCTTGGGAAGCTTCAAGGCTGAGAATAGCGTCGAAGTCGGGAAGTTGGATATCTGGGTATTTTTGCTTGAGAGCAGTAGTAACCATACGATAGGCGAGGTTAGCATTTCGAGAGAGAATAGGGCCGTGGAAATAGGAGCCGTAGACATTGTGGTAGTGAACCCCTTCTCCTTCTTTACTTTCATTGTTACCATTGCCGTAAATGACTTTACCGAGAGGTTTTTCGTCATCTGCTAGGAAGGTCCGTCCTTGATGATTTTCAAATCCATAATAAGTTTCGTTGAATTCTTCATTGTGGATTTTGATGTCTCCGATAAAGCGATTATTTTCTTGGTTTAAGGTGTAGTGTCCCATAACCCCAATTCCTTCAATCCGTCGTCCACTGGCTTCAATGTAGTATTGGCCTAAGAGTTGGAAACCACCGCAGATGGCTAATAGGACTCCTTCTTTTTCATGGATAAACCGATCAATTCCTTCTTTTTTGAGGGGTAAATCTTTAGAGACAATTGCTTGTTCATAGTCTTGACCACCGCCAAAGAAAACAATGTCATAGTCTTCAGCCGAGAAGGGATCATCCAAGGAAACAATTTCGATTGTTGCAGCAGCTCCTAGTTTTTCGGCGACATATTTCAGCATGAGGATATTGCCGTTATCCCCATAGGTATTCATCAAGTCCCCGTAGAGGTGAGCGATTCGAAGCTGATAGGGATAGTTTTGGGGATTTACGCTTTGCAAAGAAACATAGGTCATTAGTTCATCTCCTTCGAAACGAGATGCTGGCTAGCAAGGAGTTCTCGCATTTCCAGCATAGCAGTATAGGTTGCGAGGATGTAGGCACGTGGAGCTTCTTGATTTTTGATGGCTTGGACCAAATCTTTAAGTTGATCAAGCTCCGTCATTTGCTGTTCGGGATAGCCTGCAACCCGAATCCGGCGACTAATTTCGGCATGGCGAACACCACCGGTAAAGACATGAGGAACGTCCATTTCTTGAATCCATTCGAATTCTGCGTCCCAAATCCAGCTTGTATCAATCCCATCGGCGTAGTTAGCATTGAGTAGGAAAGACATCGTAAAGGGACCAGGGGCTAATTGAATCATTTCCAAAGCCTGAGTTGCTCCAACGGGATTTTTGATTAAAACAAGTGTGCACTCTTTGTCGCCAATTTTAAAGGTTTCTTGCCGACCAAAGACAGCCTTACTCTTGTCAAAACCTGCGCGAATTGTGTCGGCAGGAATTTGATAAAATTCTGCGACGGCCACGGCAGCTAAGGCGTTGTAAATATTGTAAAGACCGCCGATGTTAATGCTATACTCCTGGTCATCGATTTTGAAACGTGAAGATTTTTCTGTAAGCTCCACTAGATCGGTCAAACGATAATCCAGGGGTTTACGTTCAAAGGAACAAGTCGGACAGAAGTAGTTGCCAAGATTTGCGTAAGTAATCATTTTATAACGCAAGATGTGTTGGCATTTTGGACAGAGGATTCCTTCTGTATTGTAGTGAGCTAGATGAGCCTCTTCTTCTTTATGGTCAAAACCAAAGGAGAGAATTTGATTTGGCAGCTCTACTGATTGGAAAATGGGGCTATCTCCATTGACCAAAACGGTAGCGTTGGGAGCTTTTTTGATGCCGTCTAAAATAAATTTGTAGGTCGTGTAAATTTCGCCAAAGCGATCCATTTGATCTCGGAAAATGTTACTGAGAACAAAGAGTGTGGGTTGGATATAATCACAAATTTTGGGTACACTGGCCTCATCGACTTCTAAAACGGCGATTTTTTTCCCGTTTTTCTTAGGGCTTTTGAGGAATGTTGTGGTAATTCCTGTAATCATATTAGCCCCACTGGTATTGGTCAAAACGGGACCAAAGGCTTCAGAAAGAATCCCTACAATTAAGGAGGTTGTAAGTGTTTTTCCATTAGTTCCGGTGACTAGAACAATCTCATAGTCCTTGGCTAATTGGTCCAAAATATGTGGGTCAAACTTGAGGGCGAGCTTACCTGGGAGGGTGGAACCACGCCCGAGCATTTTTAAAGCAGTTGCACTGGTTTTACCAGTTGCTAATCCAAGTAATGTATTTAATTTCATGAAATTATTTTATCATAAAAAGCAACAGAAGAAGATGTTCGCAGTCTTGGTTCGAAGGTTAAATCGTGGTATAATTGTTCAGTTGATCAAAATGTACGGAAAAGGAGTGGAGGCTGTTTTGGTATGAATTTTAGATATTTAGTAGATCCCCAGTATTGGCAAAGCTTTTTCTCCAGTCCGTGGGCTATTTTTATTCAAATTGTAGATATCGCAGTGGTTGCAATTGCCCTGTATTTTGCGATTAAAGCCTTAGCAGGAACCAAGATTATGACCCTGGTTCGAGGGGTTCTTTTGTTTGTGGGCCTTCAGATTTTAGCCAACCTGGTCGGCTTGACGACGGTTGCTTGGCTGATGAATCAGGTTGTCACCTATGGAGTTATTGCAGCCGTGGTTATTTTTGTTCCAGAAATTCGGTCGGGATTGGAGCGTTTGGGACGGACATTAGACCTTTTTAATGTTCGAACTCAGACATCTGAGGAGCATACGATTGATGCATTGATGAAGGCAGTCACCTATATGTGCCCTCGGAAAATTGGGGCCTTGATTGTTCTTGAAGGAGCTCAGACTTTACGGGAATATATTGCTACTGGAATTCCATTGGCATCACAGATTAGTGGAGAACTCTTAATCAATATTTTTATTCCGAATACTCCCTTACATGATGGTGCTGTCATTCTTTCTGAGAATAAAATAGCAGCGGCTTCGGCCTACCTTCCGCTATCTGAATCTGGTAAAATTCCTAAGAGTTTCGGGACCAGGCATCGGGCAGCTGTTGGTGTGTCTGAGGTGAGTGACGCCTTGACCTTGATTGTATCTGAAGAAACAGGGGAAATTTCCTATACCCGAAATGGGGTTCTGACACATGATGTGGCCCCAACCGAATTACGTCTGGTGTTAGAGGAATTTTTTGCTGTACAGGAAGATCGTTCAGATGGTTTGTCATTATTGCTAAGGAGGAAAAAGGATGAAAAGTAAGACTAATCGATCCTGGCTATATGCGTTATTAGCGACCTTCTTATCTCTTATTTTGTTTTTGTATGCCTCCACTAGTCAATATCAAACTCAGGCCAAGACTAGCGGGGATATTGCAACGGAAACTTATACCAATACGATTAAGGGAGTTCCCCTAGTTTTGCGATATGATTCGGATCGCTACTTTGTATCTGGTTTTGCTTCAGAAGTGTCAGTAGATCTTTCTTCTTCCAATCGGGTTTTACTGTCAACGGAAACTCAGGAATCCTCCCGCACCTTTCGTGTGGTGGTTGATTTGACCAAAGAGTCTCCAGGTTTGGTTGAAGTACCAGTAATAGTCGAACATCTAACAGGAGGGGTAACAGCTAAGGTCTATCCAGATACTATTAGCGGTACAATTGGCTTAAAAAAATCCCAGCAGTTTAAGGTTGATTTGGCGAGCTTTCTAAGTCAGTTACCTAAAGGAACCTCCTTAACGCTTCCTGATGAAGCCAAGGAAGTAACGGTGACAACAAATGAGGAGCTATTGGATCAGATTGTTGCTGTGAAAATGGTTTTACCGGATGATTGGGATCAAACGAAGAACTACAATGGAGAAGTGAATCTTCAGGCGGTTGATGCAAGTGGGGAAATTGTTCCTAGTGTTATTGAGCCTGAAACCATTTCGATTCGCATACTAGTAAAAACAGAGGAGAAAAAATAATCATGGGAAAATATTTTGGAACGGATGGTGTTCGTGGAGAAGCTAATGTTGAATTAACACCAGAATTAGCTTTCCGCTTAGGACGTTTTGGTGGCTATGTATTGAGCCAACACGAGGAAGGAATCCCACGTGTCTTTGTTGGGCGTGATACACGGATCTCTGGTGAAATGTTGGAAAATGCTCTGATTGCAGGTCTTTTATCTGTTGGAATCCAAGTTTATAAGTTAGGAGTTATTGCAACACCTGGAATTGCCTATTTGGTTCGCACAGAAAAGGCAAGTGCCGGAGTTATGATTTCTGCTAGCCATAATCCTGCCCAAGACAATGGCATTAAATTCTTTGGTGGCGATGGTTTTAAGTTGGATGATGAACGGGAATTGGAGATTGAGGCTCTCCTAGATGCACCAGAAGATAAACTTCCCCGTCCAAGCGCCCAAGGCTTGGGACATGTGATGGATTATCCAGAAGGTCTTCGGAAATACCAAGAGTTCTTGGTGTCAACAGGTAATCAGTTGGATGGCTTACATGTAGCTTTAGATACAGCGAACGGGGCTGCTTCAACTAGTGCTCGCCAAGTCTTTGCGGATCTTGGGGCAAAATTAAGTGTTATCGGTGAGAAACCAGATGGTCTTAATATCAATGCTCAAATTGGTTCTACTCATCCTGAAAAACTACAAGAATTGGTTTTAGAAAAAGGTGCCGATCTCGGCTTGGCCTTTGACGGAGATTCTGATCGTTTGATTGCGGTTGATGAGAAAGGTCAAATTGTTGATGGGGATAAAATCATGTTTATCCTTGGACAAGCCCTAGCTCAAGAAGGCAAGTTGGCTAAGAATAGTATTGTGACTACGGTTATGTCTAATCTTGGATTCCATAAGGCGCTTGAGGCACATGGCATTGATAAGGCTGTAACCGCTGTTGGCGACCGTTATGTTGTTGAAGAAATGCGCCGCTCTGGTTTTAATCTTGGTGGAGAGCAATCTGGGCATGTCATCTTGATGGATTACAATACGACAGGTGATGGTCAATTGACGGGAGTTCAGTTGACGAAAATCCTGAAGGAGTCTGGTAAGACCTTGTCTGAGCTAGCAGAGCAGGTAACGATTTATCCCCAAAAATTGGTGAATATTCGAGTCGATAATAAGATGAAGGATCAAGCAATGGAAGTACCTGCTATTGCGGCTGTGATTGCGAAGATGGAGGAAGAGATGGCCGGAAATGGTCGTATCTTGGTCCGTCCAAGTGGAACGGAACCTCTACTTCGGGTGATGGCAGAGGCTCCTACTGACGAGGAAGTTGATTATTACGTGGACACCATCGCAGCAGTTGTTCAGGCAGAAATTGGACTCTAAGCTTAGTTTCTTCTTGTCTTGGAACTGGAAGCATGATAGAATGAAATTAAGTATTTAAGTAGAAGAAGGAGTTATCATGGCATTTGGTGACACAGGGAAGCGTAAGAAATCCCCGTTTGAGAAATTAACCATGTTGGTTGTGATTATTATGGTTCTTGTAACAGTTGGAGCTATTTTCATGACCGCTATTTCTGCATTAATCTAGGAGTCAAGGACCAAGGAAGCCTAGGGGCATCCTTGGTCCTTTTTACCATGTAGGAGGAATTGGAAGATGAGTATGTTTTTAGATACTGCTAAAATCAAGGTGAAAGCAGGAAAAGGTGGCGACGGAATGGTAGCCTTTCGTCGTGAGAAATATGTCCCTAATGGAGGGCCTTGGGGCGGTGATGGTGGCCGCGGTGGCGATGTCATCTTTAAGGTGGATGAAGGTCTGCGTACCTTGATGGATTTCCGTTACAATCGTCATTTTAAAGCCCAAGCGGGTGAGAAAGGGATGAACAAGGGAATGCACGGTCGTGGAGCTGAGGATCTGTATGTGGCGGTACCTCCTGGGACAACTGTGCGGGACTTGGAATCCGGGAAGGTCTTGGTAGACTTGATTGAACAAGACCAAGAATTTATTGTAGCCAAAGGTGGTCGTGGTGGCCGGGGAAATATTCGCTTTGCGACTCCACGGAATCCCGCTCCTGAGATTTCTGAAAATGGGGAGCCTGGTCAAGAACGAGAGCTTTTATTGGAGTTGAAAATTTTGGCAGATGTTGGCTTGGTCGGTTTCCCATCTGTCGGCAAGTCTACCTTGCTCTCTGTTATTACAGCTGCTAAGCCTAAGATTGGTGCTTATCACTTTACGACTATTGTTCCAAATCTAGGAATGGTTCAGACACCAAGCGGGGATTCTTATGCAGTCGCGGATCTTCCTGGATTAATTGAAGGGGCTAGCCAAGGAGTTGGTCTTGGAACTCAGTTCCTTCGTCATATTGAGCGGACACGTGTGATTTGGCATGTCATTGATATGAGTGCGAGCGAAGGACGAGATCCTTATGAAGATTATTTGGCTATTAATAAGGAGTTGGAGTCTTATAATCTTCGCCTGATGGAACGTCCTCAAATGATTGTTGCTAATAAAATGGATATGTCGGATAGTGAGGAGAATCTAAAAATCTTCAAGGAAAAATTGGCAGCTAACTATGATGAATTTGATGAGTTGCCGATGATTTTCCCTATTTCGGGAATTAGTCAAAAAGGTTTGGGCCCGTTACTAGATGCCAGTGCAGATCTCTTGGCGAAGACTCCAGAGTTTCTTCTATATGATAGTCATGAAATGTATCAAGAAGAAGCCTATTATGGATTTGACCAAGAAGAGGCGGCCTTTGAAATTTCACGTGATGATGATGCTACTTGGGTTCTATCGGGAGCTAAGCTAGAAAAACTCTTTACGATGACCAACTTTGATCGAGACGAAGCTGTGATGAAATTTGCTCGCCAATTGAGAGGTATGGGTGTTGATGAGGCTCTTCGCGAACGCGGAGCTCGCGATGGGGACTTGGTTCGCATTGGGAATTTTGAGTTCGAGTTTGTGGACTAGGGGGTCTTATGGGAGATAAGCCGATATCATTTAAGGATGCTGATGGAAACTTTGTTTCAGCAGCCGATGTCTGGACGGAAGAGAAGTTGGAAGCCCTTTTTAATACATTGAATCCCAATCGGAAATTCCGATTGGAGCGACAAGAGCAGGATGAATAGGCAACTTGAGACCCGAAAGGGTCTCTTTTTTGCAAAAAATGGAGTAAATAGCCGATAATTAGATGACAAATTTGTAAAGTTTTGTTACAATTAAGACACAAGGTAACAAAAGTGTAACATTTGTTACAAAAAATTCTATGAGTAAGGGTAGGAGGTAAATCATGAAAGCTAAAGATTTGTGGAACCCAATTCAACGTTATTCTATTCGTAAATATAGTGTTGGTGTGGCATCGATCGCGATTGGAACTGTGTTGCTAGGAGCGGGTTCTACGGTTGCGGCAGATCAAGTATCCATGGAAGCACCTCTTACTATATCTAAACAAGATGTGGTTGAGAATCAAGGTCAAGCTTCTCTAGATGGAGTTTATGCTGCACCAGCTCAGCTTCAACCTCGTGTGGTACAACTTTCTGCGGATCAGTTACAGGAATTTCCAGAACAACCTGCTCAAGAGCTAGCTACAAGTGGTCTCTATACTTTTGCAGAAACTGTTGGTGTAAAAGATGAATTATCTGTAAAAGCGGATGTAGCCTTTTACTTCCAAGCGGGAGACCAAGTTCACTACGATCAATTACATCATCAAGAAGGCTATCAATGGTTGTCCTATAAATCCTATAGCGGACAACGTCGCTATGCTCCGATTGGGGTTTTAAATGCTTCTTCTCTTGCTCCCCAGGTAGAAGAAAAACAAGAAATTGAGGCATCTGTACCTTTAGCGACTTCTGGTACTTATAAATTTGATGGTCGCTATGGCATCAAGAAAGAAGCTCGCCTTGCAAGTCCTGATGTTGCTTACTATGATAAGGGCGGTTCTGTAAACTACGATAAGGTCTTGGAAGCGGATGGTCACCGCTGGCTCAGCTACCTCAGCTATGGTGGCAACCGCCATTACATCGCTGTTGAAAAACTAGCTGCAGCGCCAAAGGTTGAATCCAAACCAGTAGCTAAGCCGGAGGCAAAACCGCAAGCTCAAAGCCTACCATCAGCGGGTACTTATAAATTTGATGGCCGTTATGGTATCAAGAAAGAGGCTCGCCTTGCAAGTCCTGATGTTGCTTACTATGATAAGGGCGGTTCTGTAAACTACGACAATGTCTTGGAAGCGGATGGTCACCGTTGGCTTAGCTATCTCAGCTATAGTGGAGCTCGCCATTACATCGCTGTTGAAAAATTAGCTACAGCGCCAAAGGTTGAATCCAAACCAGTAGCTAAGCCGGAGGCAAAACCGCAAGCTCAAAGCCTACCGTCAGCGGGTACTTATAAATTTGATGGTCGCTATGGCATCAAGAAAGAAGCTCGCTTTGCAAGTCCAGATGTCGCTTACTACGATAAGGGCGGTTCTGTAAACTACGATAAGGTCTTGGAAGCGGATGGTCACCGCTGGCTCAGCTACCTCAGCTATAGTGGAGCTCGCCATTACATCGCTGTTGAAAAACTAGCTGCAGCGCCAAAGGCTGAAACCAAACCAGAAGTTAAGCCGGAGGTAAAACCGCAAGCCCAAAGCCTACCATCAGCGGGTACTTATAAATTTGATGGCCGTTATGGTATCAAGAAAGAGGCTCGCCTTGCAAGTCCTGATGTCGCTTACTACGATAAGGGCGGTTCTGTAAACTACGACAAGGTCTTGGAAGCGGATGGTCACCGTTGGCTTAGCTATCTCAGCTATAGTGGAGCACGCCATTACATCGCTGTTGAAAAACTAGCTACAGCGCCAAAGTCTGAAGCAAGACTAGAAACCAAACCAGAAGTTCCAAGTACATCTCTAGCGGGTATCCCCTCTTCTGGAACTTTCCGTTTCGAAGGTCGCTTCGGTATTAAAAAAGAAGCGCGAGTAACCAGCCTCGATGTTGCTTACTATGACAAAGGTGGCTCTGTAAACTATGATAAGGTCTTAGAAGCGGATGGTCACCGTTGGCTTAGCTATCTCAGCTATGGTGGAACTCGCCATTACATTGCAATTGAAAAGCTAGCGGCAGCGCCAAAGACAGAGGTAAAACCACCCCTTCAAGGTCTTCCATCAGCCGGTACTTATACCTTTGGAGCAGAGGCCTTGGTAAAAAATAAAGCTCAAATGTCTGCAGCAGTCGTAGCCCTCTATGAAAAAGGGATGTCTGTAAACTATGACAAGATTGTTCAAGCTGAAGGCAGAAATTGGCTTAGCTACATCTCAGGCTCAGGCATTCGTCGCTATGTAGTCATTCCTTAGTAAAAATTTGATAAATGAAACCCCCATGGAATTCGTGATTCCATGGGGGTTTGGCTATTAAGTTTGATTCTTTTAAACGTTCAAGACTTTATCAAGGAAGTCTTTCAAACGTGGGTGTTGTGGGTTATCAAAGATTTCGTCTGGTCGTCCATCTTCGAGGAATTCACCGTCTGCGGTGAAGATCACTCGATTGGCTACTTGGCGGGCAAATCCCATTTCGTGGGTAACAATAATCATAGTCATTCCCTGTTCTGCCAAGTCTTTCATAACATTCAATACATCTCCAACCATCTCAGGGTCGAGGGCAGAAGTTGGTTCGTCAAAGAGCATGATTTCAGGTTTCATAGCCAAACCACGCGCAATGGCTACCCGCTGTTTCTGACCTCCGGAAAGGCTATCTGGCATAGCATCGGCTTTTTCAGCTAGACCAACTTTTTCCAAAAGTTCCATTCCTAAGCTTTTGGCTTCTTCAAGAGACATACGACTGTGCTCAACTGGCGCAAAGGTGATATTCTCAAGAACTGTCATGTGGGGGAAGAGATTGAAGTGTTGGAATACCATTCCGATATCTTCTCGAACTTTATCCACATCTGTAGTTGGGAGGGTAAGATCTTCACCGTTGACGGTGATATGTCCACTTGTTGCTTCCTCCAGCAAGTTTAAGCTGCGGAGGAAGGTAGACTTACCGGAACCAGAAGGACCGATGATGCAGACTACATCTCCTTCATAGAATTGAGTGGTGATGCCTTTTAAAACTTCATTTTTCCCATAGTACTTGTGAAGGTCATTTACATCAATTTTCAATTGTTTACTCATTTACTGGTCCTCTTTTCTAGATGTTTCGCTAGGCGAGTGAGAGAAGTAATCAAGATGAGGTAAATCACGGCTAGAATTGCATACATGCGGAAGCTTTGGTAGTTCCGTGCAATGATAATTTTACCTGTTTGGAAGAGTTCGACCAAACCAATTGCGGATACGATGGTTGTATCTTTTAAGGCAATTACAAACTGGTTGATGAAGTTTGGAAGCATGATCTTAGCAGCTTGAGGGAGGATAATCTTCCGCATAGTCTTGCTATAAGAGATACCCAAACTGCGGCTGGCTTCCATCTGCCCGGCGGGAACGGCTTGGATACCACCCCGTACAATCTCGGCGATATAAGCACCAGAGTTTAGAGACAAGGCAATCACACCTGCTACAAAATCATTGATTGGTGATTGTTGACCCGTCATGCTTTCAATCAAGTTAGGAATACCCCAGAAAATAAATGCTGCAAGAATCATCAACGGGATTCCACGAATCACATCTACGAAAATGGAGGCCGCAGTTCGTAATGCAGGAACTGGACTCACGCTAAACATTCCGAAGATAATTCCGATCACCATAGCAATGGCAAAGGAAATCAAGGTTAGGGAAATGGTAATCCAAAGACCATTTAGCAATTGCTTGTAGTTGTTTTGGAGTAGTCCCCAAATCGTTGTTTCATCAACTGTTGAAGATTGGTTACTGTTTGCAGTTGATTCACCCAAGTATTTATCGAGGAGTTTTTCATAGTCCCCATTCGCTTTTAGATTGGCTAAGCCATTGTTGAACATTTCGATCAATTCAGGGTTGGTGCCCTTTTTAACGGCGAAGCCGTATTCTCCAACTGGAATTCCAGCAATTGGAGTAGCTAAGTTTTGCCCTTGGTTAATGGCGTATTTGATAATTGGTTCATCATCCATAATGGCATCCACAGAACCAGCATTCAAACTATCATACATAGAAGCGGCTTCTGAGAAGACCTTAATGTCATATCCGTATTTATCCTTGTTTTCAGTTAGGAAGTCGTGAGAAGCAGTACCATTTTTCACTCCAACGGTTTTACCGTTAAGGTCTTCGTAGGAAGCAATATCACTATTTTTCTTAACACCGATAATGGCATTCGCAATATAGTATGGTTCAGAGAAGTCAAAAGTCTTCTTACGTTCATCCGTAATGGACATTCCAGCTTCGATTCCGTCTGCTTGACCGGCTTGAACCGCATTAACCGCTGCGTCAAATCCTGGGTTAGTTACAGAAACGCTAAAGCCTTGGTCTTTAGCAATGGCTTGAATCAATTCCATGTCGATTCCAGTGTATTCATTGGAATCATTTTGGAAGACGAAAGGTGCGAAAGAAGAGTCACTGACAATCTTGTATTCGCTCTTGATTGGAGTTGCTGTTTGACCGGCTGGGGTAGAAGTTTCAGGGATATTGGCAGCTACTGAGTTGTTAGATGCTCCAGTCCAAGTATTGATGATTTGCTCAAGGCTACCATCTTCCTTCATCTCAGCGAGGGCTTCGTTAAACTCTTCTACCAAGTATTCTTGATCGCTTCCTTTCTTCACACCGAAAGCGAAACTTCCAACTGGCTCACCGTCCATCTTGATCTCAAGGTTTTGGCCTTGATCGATGGCATATTGAAGGACGGGTTTATCATCCATAATAGCATCGACAGCACCAGCTTGGAGGCTGTTATTCATTAAATCTCCGGTATCAAAAGTTTTGATTTCATAACCGTATTTGTCCTTATTATCTTCAAGGAATCGTTGGGCAGCAGTGCCGTTTTTTACTCCGACGGTTTTACCCTTGAGTTGGCTATAGTCTGAAATCCCATTTCCTTTAAGAGTTGCGATGACCACTTTGGTATCGTAGTAGGTGTCAGACATGGTGAAAACTTTTTTGCGTTCCTTTGTAGCGGTCATCCCTGCCATGATGGCGTCAGCTTGACCGGCTTGAACCGCATTAACAGCCGCATCGAATCCAGGATAGCTTTGTTCATAATTCCATCCTTTTTTCTCTGCGACTGCCTTGATGATGTCGACGTCGATTCCTTTATAAATTTGATCTGAATCTTTGAATTCAAATGGTGCATAAGCTGTATCCGATACAATTTTAATTGTATCAGCTGCCTGCACGCCGCTCGTTGCTAATAATGGAATGAAAAGCAACAAGAGACTTAGAAGTTTTTTCTTCATTTCGGCATCTCCTTTTCGAATATTTTCAAATTATACCAAAAAGGGCAGGAGTATGCAAATTGGCACTATTATATGTAAGAAAATCTAACATATCTAACTCAGGATTTCCTTGCCGAAAGATGGTAAAATAGGAAACGAGGTGTACTATGATTGAAAGAATCGAAAATAATCAATTTAAACTTGTATCTAAGTACCAACCGTCGGGGGATCAACCTCAGGCGATTGGGGAATTAGTCGAAAATATTGAAGGTGGGGAGAAGGCCCAAATTTTAATGGGAGCCACTGGTACGGGAAAAACGTATACAATGAGTCAGGTGATTGCCAAGGTGAATAAGCCGACCTTGGTAATTGCCCATAATAAAACCTTAGCAGGGCAATTGTATGGCGAGTTCAAAGAATTTTTCCCAGAAAATGCGGTTGAATACTTCGTCTCTTATTATGATTACTACCAGCCGGAAGCCTATGTTCCTTCCAGTGATACCTACATTGAGAAGGATAGCTCGGTGAATGATGAGATTGATAAATTACGTCATTCGGCTACCTCAGCCTTACTAGAACGCAATGATGTGATTGTAGTGGCATCTGTTTCCTGCATCTATGGTTTGGGTTCTCCGAAGGAGTATGCAGATAATGTTGTTAGTTTGCGACCAAGCCAGTTGATTTCAAGAGATCAATTATTGAATGATTTGGTGGATATTCAGTTTGAGCGGAATGACATTGATTTTCAACGGGGACGATTTAGGGTTCGGGGAGACATTGTTGAAGTTTTTCCAGCGAGTCGTGATGAGCATGCCTTTCGGGTTGAGTTTTTTGGCGATGAGATTGACCGGATTCGTGAAATTGAAGCCTTGACCGGTCAGGTTTTAGGAGAGGTAGATCATTTAGCTATTTATCCTGCGACTCACTTTGTGACCAATGATCAGGATTTGGAGATGGCGATTGCCAAGATTCAGGCAGAGTTAGAAGAGCAGCTAGCCCTATTTGAGAAGGAAGGTAAGCTTCTTGAAGCGCAGCGTTTGAAACAAAGAACGGATTATGATATCGAGATGTTGCGTGAGATGGGGTATACCAATGGGGTTGAGAATTATTCGCGTCATATGGATGGACGTTCTGAAGGTGAGCCACCATACACACTGTTAGATTTCTTTCCGGAAGACTTCTTGATTATGATTGATGAGTCCCATATGACTATGGGGCAGATTAAAGGAATGTATAATGGTGACCGTGCTCGGAAGGAAATGTTGGTCAATCATGGTTTTCGTCTGCCAAGCGCATTAGACAACCGTCCGCTTCGGCGTGAGGAGTTTGAACAACATGTTCATCAGATTGTCTATGTTTCGGCAACTCCGGGTGATTATGAAATGGATGAGACAGAAACGATTGTCGAGCAGATTATCCGACCAACAGGACTACTGGATCCAGAAGTTGAGGTCCGCCCAACCCATGGACAAATGGAGGATCTTTTAGGTGAAATCCACGAGCGAGTGGAGAAAAACGAGCGGGTTTTCATCACTACTCTGACCAAAAAAATGGCGGAAGACTTGACCGATTACTTGAAGGAGATGGGAGTCAAGGTCAAGTATATGCACTCGGATATTAAGACCCTAGAACGGACGGAGATTATCCGTGATCTACGCTTGGGAGTCTTTGATGTTCTTATCGGAATCAACCTATTGCGTGAGGGAATTGATGTTCCTGAGGTGAGTTTGGTGGCTATTTTGGATGCTGATAAAGAAGGGTTTCTCCGCAATGAGCGAGGTCTGATTCAGACCATCGGTCGAGCTGCCCGTAATAGCGAGGGACACGTAATCATGTATGCTGATACTGAGACGGAATCCATGAAAAAGGCTATGAAAGAAACAGCTCGTCGTCGCACGATCCAAATGGAATACAATGAAAAACACGGGATTGTTCCACAAACGATTAAGAAGGAGATTCGAGATCTCATTAGTGTGACCAAGGTTGTTTTACCGGAGCAAGAAGAGACACCAGATTTCGAAAGCATGAACAAAAAAGAACGCAAGGAAGCTCTCAAAAAATTGGAAGAACAGATGCAGGAAGCGGCTGGTATCCTCGATTTCGAGTTGGCAGCACAAATCCGCGATATGATTCTGGAAATCAAGGCTTTGGACTAGATTTTAATGGTATAATGGTGGTTCATATTTGCCTAAATCCGACAAGCCATAAAAGGCTGTTGGCTCAGTTCAAAGCTCAAGAAAAAGGAAAGGAAAAAGCCGGTGTACCAAGCCCTCTATCGTAAGTACCGAAGTCAAACATTTGAAGAAATGGTGGGGCAACCAGTCGTCTCCCAAAGTTTACGCCAAGCTGTCGCCACGGGAAAAATCAGTCATGCGTACCTATTTTCAGGCCCAAGGGGAACTGGTAAAACCTCTGCTGCTAAGATCTTTGCCAAGGCTATGAACTGTCCTAATCAGGTAGATGGGGAACCGTGCAATCAGTGTGACATCTGTCAAGCCATCACCTTAGGGAGTTTGGAAGATGTTATTGAAATTGATGCGGCTAGTAATAACGGGGTGGATGAAATCCGTGATATTCGGGATAAATCTACCTATGCTGCTAGTTTGGCTCAGTACAAAGTCTACATTATTGATGAGGTTCACATGCTCTCGACGGGTGCCTTTAATGCGCTCCTCAAGACCTTGGAAGAACCGAGTCCAGGCTTGGTCTTCATTCTTGCAACGACAGAATTGCATAAGATTCCAGCGACCATTCTTTCTCGGGTTCAGCGTTTTGAATTTAAGTCTATCAAAGAGCCGGATATCGTAGCCCATTTGGAATGGATTCTAGGGCAAGAGAGTATAACGGCGGAACAAGGTTCGTTGAGCCTGATTGCTCGTCGAGCTGAGGGCGGGATGCGGGATGCTCTGTCCTTATTAGATCAGGCTCTCAGCCTTTTGGATGATTCGACCTTAACCTTGGATGTTGTTGAGGAAATTACAGGTTCTGTTAGTCTTTTAGCCCTAGATTCCTATGTAGCAGCTCTACGCAGCCGGCATTTGGAAGATGCTATGGATTATTTGAACACAATTCTTGATAGTGGGAAACAGCCCGCTCGGTTCCTCGATGATCTGTTAGCCTATTTTCGTGATTTGCTCTTGAGTCAAGCAGGGTTAACTTTTACAGACCGTTCTAGTTTGTTCCAAGAAAATCAAGAGCTAGATCGTGCTCGTCTCTTAGATATGCTGGGAGTCTTAATTCAAGCCAACCAGACCCTGCGTCAACTGAGCCAAGCCCGTCTAGCCCTAGAAATGATTACGGTCCAATTATTGGAAGACGCTCCTAAGGAAGAAGGAGCCGATTCCCAAGTGGCTCGGCTCCAAGCAGAGCTTGTAGCCCTAAGAGAAGAAGTAGCCCAGCTTAAAAGGACTGGGATTAGTCAAGCTCAACCAGTAAAAACTCCTCAAGTCGCAACACGTTCAGAAACGAAGGTTAAAATTGACAAGAGCCGTTTCACGAAAATCTTAGAAGAAGCTGTTGAGAATCCAGTCTTGGCCCGTGCTAATCTGACGAAATTGCAAGAAGCTTGGGGAGAGATTATTAACAGTTTAGCAGGAGCGGATAAGGCGTTGTTGGAAGGTTCGCAACCTGTTGCGGCCAATGAACACCACGCCATTCTGGCTTTTGAATCTGCCTTCAATGCTGAACAGACCATGAAAAGGGACAATCTTAATGTGACTTTTGGGAATATCCTTAGTCAGGCCGCTGGTTTTTCTCCAGAGATTCTAGCGATTTCAATGGAAGATTGGCAACAACTCCGGCAGGATTTTGCAGCGAAGAACCGGCAACAAAAGCAAGAAGCCAAAGAAGAATCCTTGATTCCAGAACAATTCGCTTTTCTGGCCTCACAGCTTGTTATTAAAGATGATTAAGTCAAGATAGGCTGGAACGATGTTCCAGCCTATCCGAGTACTATATAGTAAAAAATTCAAGCCGCTAGGCTAGGGATTGATTTTTGAAGAGTATCCATGGAGGAGTGTATGATTCAGTTAAATACACGATCGGTTTATAGTTTTTTAGAAAGTAATCTAACCCTGAACTCCTACGTTCAGAGAGCTAGGGATTTGGGCTACCAAAGTCTTGGTTTGATGGATCAGGATAATCTTTATGGGGCCTATGCCTTTTTAGAAATAGCTGAAAAAGCGGGTATTCAAGCCTTACTGGGGATGAGTTTGAGTACACGTGTCGGCGAGCAAATGATTGAGTTACAACTATTGGCTCGGTCCACAAAAGGTTATCAAAACCTGTTAAAACTGGCCACTCAACGGAATTTAGGGAAAGTAGCTTGGGAAGAACTGTTGGAATACACCCAGGATCTTGCTGTTATTCGTCCCTATCAGCCAGGACAGGAAGAGTTAGATTTAGGTATTCCTTATTTTCTAGGTCTAGGCTTGGATAGTCCTCATCCTGAAAGTGACCTCCCCTTGCTTCCTTTTCCTACGGTTCGTTATTTGGAGTCTCAGGATTTGGAAGTTTTACAGGTCATGGAGGCTATCAAAGCCAATCAATCGCTGATTGAAACTCCTGTTCGTTACCGAGGACAAGGATTGCTCCCTGCCCAGGAAGTAAAAGAAGCTTATCAGACTCGTTTTCCAGGTGCTTGGGAGAATTTAGAAAAATTGGTGGATGGTATCCATTATGATTTGGATCGGAGTCTCAAACTACCACGATTTAATCCACAAAGACCGGCTGTGGAGGAATTACGAGAACGGGCTAGAGCGGGTTTGGAGGCCAAGGGGGTGCTAGGGACAGAATACCTGCAACGTTTGGATGAGGAGCTCGCCGTTATCCATGAGATGGGCTTTGATGATTATTTCTTGATTGTCTGGGATTTGTTAGCTTTTGGCCGACGACAAGGTTATTACATGGGTATGGGACGTGGTTCAGCCGTTGGAAGTTTGGTTGCCTATGCCTTGGATATTACAGGGATTGATCCTGTCGCTAAGAACTTGATTTTTGAACGCTTTTTGAATCGAGAACGTTTTAGCATGCCAGATATTGATATTGATATTCCGGATATTCATCGCCCAGATTTCCTCCGTTATGTTCGCGATCGTTATGGAAGTATGCATGCTGCGCAGATTGTAACCTTTTCTACCTTTGGTGCCAAGCAGGCCTTGCGTGATGTTTTGAAACGGATTGGTTTACCGGAGTTTGAAATTTCAGGTCTAACCAAGCAGATTCGCTTTGGGGAGCACTTGCGTCAAGTCGCAGAACGGAGCTTGTCTTTTCGCAGACAATTTCAGGAACGCCCAGAGTTGGGACGGGCTTTGCAACTAGCTATGCGTTTAGAGGGTTTACCCCGGCAGACCTCAGTTCATGCGGCTGGTGTGGTGATGAGTGATGCGGATTTGACAGACTTTATCCCTCTGAAATATGCGGAGGATATCTATATTACTCAGTATGACGCCGCAGCAATTGAAGATAACGGCTTGCTTAAGATGGATTTCTTGGGCTTGCGGAACCTCACCTATGTGGAGCGGATGCGGGACTTACTTCTCAAGGAAGAGGGGATTGTCTTAGAGCCAGCTCGAATTCCGCTAGAAGATCCAGCTACTCTGGCGTTATTTGCTGCAGGTCGAACCAAGGGAATTTTTCAATTTGAACAACCAGGAGCTATTCATCTTCTACGTCGGGTCCAGCCCCAATCTTTTGAAGAGGTGGTGGCAACCACCAGTTTGAACCGACCGGGAGCTAGTGATTATATTGATAATTTTGTTGCGAGAAAACATGGTCGGGAGGCAGTGGCTTCAGTAGATCCAGCGGTGGCGGATATCTTGGCTCCCACTTATGGTATTATGCTGTACCAAGAGCAGGTTATGCAGGTGGCTCAACGCTTTGCTGGCTTCAGTCTAGGAAAAGCCGATTTGTTACGGAGGGCTATGGGTAAAAAGAGACCGGAAGAGATGCATGCTATGGAAGCAGACTTTGTTGAAGGAGCTTTGCAGCAAGGCTATGACCAGGAACGGGCGAAAGCTCTTTTTGCAATCATGGAGAAGTTTGCAGGTTATGGTTTTAACCGGAGTCATGCCTATGCTTATTCTGCCTTGGCTTTTCAGTTGGCTTATTTTAAAACGCACTATCCCCATATATTTTTTCAAGTTCTGTTAAGTTCCGGCAATCAAGCATACCTAGAGGATGCTCTAGATGCAGGTTTCCAGATGCAGTCTTTAACCATTAATAGTGTCTCACGTAAAGATCGGTTCCAGAATGGTGCTATCTATTTAGGCCTGAATCGTATCAAGGGACTTCCCAGAGATTTTCAGAATTGGATTTTGGAGCAGCAGCCTTTTGCAGATTTGGAGGATTTTTTCCTTCGTCTGCCTTTGAATTATCAGAAAGTTGAATTTCTGAAACCTCTCATTCAGATTGGACTCTTCGATCAGATGGCTCCTAACAGGGCTACGTTGTTAACCAATCTGGATCGCCTTCTTTTCTTCTATCAAGAGTTGGGGAGCCTTTTTGCGGATTCTAGTTATTCTTGGGAAGAAGTGGCTGATTTTTCTTCTTTGGAAAAATACCGAATGGAAGTAGAACTTCTAGGTGTAGGTCTGAGCCCTCATCCCCTAAAGGACTATCTTCAGGAAGCGGGGGACAGGGTTGATCGCATTGCTGATTTACAAGTGGGGCGTAATGTGGAACTCTTAGTTGAGCTTCTGAATATGAGGGTCATTCGCACTAAGAAGGGCGAGCAAATGTCCTTTATTCAAGTCACAGATACTCGTCATAAAATAGAAGTGATTGTATTTCCAGAAGCTTTCCGAAAATTTAAGGATTTTTTACAAGAAGGACATTTATTGAGGATTCGCGGGAAAGTTCAGGACAAGGATGGACGGAAGCAAATTCTGTTAAATCATGCGGAACTGTTGACAAAGGAACAATGTTGGATTTTGCTTCAAAACCATCAGTTAGATCAAGAAGTTGCGCGGATTTTAAAGGCACATCCCGGACCTATTCCAGTTATTTTACGCTATCAAGAAGGAAAGGAAACCTTACAATTAGAAGGAGGCGTTTCCAAATCTGAACAACTGGTGAATGCTTTGGGACCCTATGCTCTGAAAACGGTTTTTCTTGAAAAACGCTAGAATTTTAAAATCCCCTATGCTATAATGCTTAGGAATGTAATATAAGAGAAGGAGCTCAAGCAGAATGAAACGTATTGCTGTTTTGACCAGTGGTGGTGACGCCCCTGGAATGAATGCTGCTATTCGTGCAGTTGTTCGTCAAGCAATCTCTGAAGGAATGGAAGTTTACGGGATCCAAGAAGGTTATGCTGGAATGGTTGCTGGTAAATTTATCGAATTGGATGCAGCTTCTGTAGGAAACATTGTTGGTCGTGGTGGTACCTTCCTAGGATCAGCTCGTTACCCAGAATTTGCTCAACTGGAAGGGCAGCTTAAAGGAATTGAGCAATTGAAAGCTCATGGAATTGAAGGAGTTGTCGTAATCGGTGGTGACGGTTCTTATCATGGCGCGATGCGTCTTACAGAGCACGGTTTCCCAGCTGTTGGTGTCCCTGGAACGATTGACAACGATATCGTAGGAACTGATTTTACAATTGGTTTTGATACAGCTGTAACAACAGCTATGGATGCTATCGATAAGATCCGGGATACTTCAGCAAGTCACCGTCGTACCTTTGTTATTGAGGTAATGGGACGCAATGCAGGAGATATTGCACTTTGGGCTGGGATTGCCTCTGGTGCAGATAGCATTATTGTTCCAGAAGAAGAATTTGATATGGATGCGATTGCTGCTACAATCAAAGAAAGCTATGAAAGTGGTAAGAAACACAACATCATCATTCTTGCGGAAGGCGTAATGTCAGCTGATGAATTTGGTGCAAAATTGCGTGAATCAGCTGATGAGAAAGACCTACGTGATCTTCGTGTGACGGAATTGGGACATATCCAACGTGGTGGTGCTCCAACTGCGCGTGACCGTGTCTTAGCTTCTCGTATGGGAGCACATGCGGTTAAGCTTCTTAAAGAAGGTCGTGGTGGACTTGCAGTTGGTATTCGCAACGAACAAATGGTTGAAAGTCCAATTCTTGGAACTGCAGAAGAAGGTGCTCTCTTCAGTCTTGCTGCAGATGGTAAAATCATTGTTAACAATCCACACAAAGCTGACCTTGAGTTGGCAGACTTGAACCGTCATTTGGCGACTTTCTAAGATATAGCTTTATAAAATAAAAAGGAGTTCACAAATAAAATGAACAAACGTGTTAAAATTGTTGCAACCTTAGGACCAGCGGTTGAAATCCGTGGTGGCAAACGCTTTGGTGAAGATGGCTATTGGGGTGAAAAACTTGACGTTGAAGCATCTGCACAAAATATTGCGAAGTTGATTGAAGCTGGAGCGAATACATTCCGTTTCAACTTCTCACACGGTGACCACCAAGAGCAAGGTGAGCGTATGGCAACTGTTAAACGTGCCGAAGAAATCGCTGGCCAACGTGTTGGTTTCCTTTTAGATACAAAAGGTCCTGAAATCCGTACTGAATTGTTCGAAGGCGATGCAAAAGAATATTCATACGTAACAGGTGAAAAAATCCGTGTTGCAACAAAACAAGGAATTCAATCTACTCGTGACGTGATCGCTTTGAACGTTGCTGGTGGTTTGGATATCTACGATGACGTTGAAGTTGGACGCCAAGTCTTGGTTGATGATGGTAAATTGGGTCTTCGCGTTGTTGGAAAAGATGATGCAACTCGTGAATTCGAAGTTGAAGTTGAAAACGATGGCATCATCGCTAAACAAAAAGGTGTCAACATCCCTAACACGAAAATTCCTTTCCCTGCTTTAGCAGATCGTGATAACGCAGATATTCGTTTTGGTCTTGAACAAGGAATTAACTTTATCGCTATTTCTTTCGTTCGTACTGCTAAAGATGTGAACGAAGTTCGTGCAATCTGTGAAGAAACTGGCAACAACCATGTGAAGTTGTTTGCTAAAATTGAAAACCAACAAGGTATTGATAACCTTGATGAAATTATCGAAGCAGCAGATGGTATCATGATTGCTCGTGGTGATATGGGGATTGAAGTACCATTCGAAATGGTTCCAGTTTACCAAAAAATGATTATCACAAAAGTAAATGCTGCTGGTAAAGTGGTTATTACTGCGACAAACATGTTGGAAACTATGACTGAAAAACCACGTGCGACTCGTTCAGAAGTATCTGACGTCTTTAACGCGGTTATCGATGGAACAGACGCAACAATGCTTTCTGGTGAGTCTGCTAACGGTAAATACCCACTTGAGTCTGTGACTGCGATGGCTACAATTGATAAGAATGCACAAACTCTTTTGAATGAGTATGGTCGTCTATCAACAGCTAACTTCAGCCGTACTTCTAAAACAGAAGTTGTTGCTTCTGCTGTTAAAGATGCAACCAACTCAATGGATATTAAATTGGTTGTTGCCCTTACTGAATCAGGAAACACAGCTCGTTTGATTTCTAAATACCGTCCAGATGCAGATATCTTGGCTGTAACTTTTGATGAGTTGACACAACGTTCCTTGACTTTGAACTGGGGTGTTATCCCAGTCGTAACTGACAAACCTGGATCTACAGACGATATGTTTGAAGTTGCAGAATCAGTTGCTCTTTCATCAGGTCTTGTTGAATCAGGTGATAATATCATTATCGTTGCAGGTGTTCCAGTAGGAACTGGTGGAACGAACACTATGCGTATCCGCACTGTACGTTAATCTGACTAAAAACCTTTAGGAGCAGTTCTCCTAAAGGTTTTTGTCTTGGCTAGGAGCAACTAAGGATTTGCTAGTAAGTTGTGTGGAAAATTCCACGCAGCTTTTTTGCTTTTCTTCCTATTTTATAGCGAGAAAAATAAGGGGTAAGGACTTTGGGACTGCCTCTTTCTATATTTGAAGTTTTCCCTTAGTTGGGAGAGGACTTTTTCCTATCTTTTTTGGTAAACTATAATGGAAACTCCTTCTAAAGGGGAAATTGGTTAAGAAAAAGGAGAATGCTATGATCGTTACAACAACTCATGCTGTCGAGGGGAAGACTGTGCAGGAATACAAGGGGATTGTTTTTGGTGAAGTGATTACCGGTGTCAATATGTTTAAAGATATCGGTGCGGGCTTACGAAATGTCTTCGGTGGTCGCTCCAAGGGCTATGAAGATGAACTTAAAGTTGCACGGGAAGAAGCGATTGAAGAGATGAAAGAACGGGCAGCCAAACTTGGTGCCAATGCTATTGTCGGAATGAAGATGGATTATGAAATCTTGGGTGCTGATAATGGTATGATGATGGTGACTTGCTCTGGAACAGCCGTCGTGATTCAGTAATAGAAGGATAATAGGAGAATAGGCTCCTCCTTTAGTGGACGGGTGACTGGTAAAGAGGTCATGGGAAACTAAAGGAGGAGTTTTGTGCTAGTTAGGATTGACAGTCTGTGGGGAACTCTCCGTGATCTAGAGGCGGATTATTTCCTCTAAGGCTTGTTCATAGTTTGCAGAGAGTGGACGTGTTCCTTGTTGCGATTAGGGATTTTACTTATCCTTAAACAAGAAACTTTTTTTCATATTATGAGACAAACGTTCGGAAGAAAGCGGAAACTTTCTTGAATTTCTTGTATAAATTGTTTATAATGTTCAAGAATCGAACAGTTTTAGGAGGTTATCATGGTTCATTCATATTTGAAAAAGTCTGCTCTAGTTTTGAGTTTGGCAGCAGCTGTTGCAGCAGCGGAAGAGGTTAAGGCAGATCAGGTGACGCCGACTCAAGGGCAAGAAGTTACAGTTCCTGTAGCATCTCAGTCAGAGCCTTTAGTGAGTTCAGAATCGGTTGCTCAAGCTGGTGCAGAATCGGTTGAAGGTAAGAATAGTGGGGAATTTCTGGTAGAAGAAAGCATGCCAGAAGTAACAGTCTTATCCAATCCTATAAAGGAAGAACCTGTGAAACCACCTGTAGAAGGTCAACGCGTGGATATGCGGATTCTAGCTACCACTGACCTCCATACGAATTTGGTTAACTATGATTATTATCAAGATATGCAAGTTGAGACTCTTGGCTTGGCAAAAACAGCGGTCTTGATGGAAGAAGCCATCGCGGAAAATTCTAACGTTGTTATCGTTGATAGTGGAGATACCATTCAAGGAACGCCGCTCGGAACTTATAAGGCTATTGTTGATCCCGTTAAAGAAGGGGAAGAGCATCCGATGTTTGCGGCTTTTAAAGAGTTGAACTATGATGGAGCCGCTTTGGGGAATCATGAATTTAACTATGGTTTAGACTACTTACGTCGGATTGTAGCTTCTTCAAAAGTTCCACTGTTGAATGCCAATGTTTTGGATGCTCAGACAAAGGATCACCTCTTCACCCCTTATGTCATTGTTCCTAAGACTTTTAAAGATTCTGAAGGTCAATTGGTGACAGTTCATGTGGGTCTCACAGGGATTGTACCTCCTCAGATTATGAACTGGGATCGTGGTCACCTAGAAGGAAAAGTGATCGCTCTGGATGCAGTTCAGGCCGTAACTGATTTGGTTCCAGAAATGCGGAAGGCTGGAGCAGATGTCGTTGTGGTATTGTCACACTCCGGTATTGGGGACGATACTTATCTAGTTGGTGAAGAAAATATAGGATACCAGCTTGCCGGTATTCCAGGAGTTGATGCCGTTGCGACCGGTCATTCCCATGCTAATTTCCCATCAGGAACTGGAACAGGATTCTATTCAAAAATCAAAGGTGTGGATGATACCAATGGTAAAATTAATGGGATTCCAGTAACCATGGCGGGTAAGTACGGGGATCACTTGGGAATTATGGATTTGAAACTTCACTATACCAATGGTGCTTGGCAAGTTGAAGAATCAGGTTCGGTACTTCGGAAAATTGACACCAAATCTAGCAAGGCAGATGAACGAGTTTTGAATTTAGCTAAAGACGTACACGAAGCTACGATTCGTTATGTTCGTCAAGAAGTTGGACAGACTCCAAGTCCAATTCATTCTTATTTCTCTCTTGTTCAAGATGATCCATCAGTTCAAATTGTGAATCAGGCGCAACTCTGGTATGCCAAACAAGTTCTTGCGGGAACAGAAGAGGCTAACCTTCCCTTGCTTTCTGCAGCAGCACCTTTCAAGGCTGGAGCACGCAATGATCCTAACTCCTATACCGATATTAAGGCAGGGCCTTTAGCGATTAAAAATGTAGCGGATCTATATGTCTATGATAATGTTGTTGCCTTGCTTAAAATTAACGGTGCGCAATTAAAAGAGTGGTTGGAAATGTCCGCGGGGCAATTTAATCAAATTGATCCTGCTAAGAAAGAACCGCAAAATATTATTAATACCTCCTTTAGAACCTATAACTTCGATGTGATTGATGGAGTTACTTATGAGTTGGATATTACCCAACCGAATAAATATTCTGTCGGTGCAGAATTAGTAAATCCAACTGCTAGCCGGGTTCGGAACCTTCGCTATCAAGGAAAAGAAGTAACGGATGACCAGGTCTTTATGGTTGTTACCAATAACTATCGAGCAAGCGGTCCCTTCCCAGGAGTTAAGGATGCCCAAGAAAGCCGTTTATTGAACTTGCAAAACCGTCAAGCTTTGATTGATTACATTGTAGCGGAAAAAACCATTGATGCTCGTCCAAATCATAACTGGACCTTTGCGGATACGATTAAAGACTTGGATCTTCGTTTCTTGACTTCTTTGAAGGCTCAAGAGCATTTGACTGCTAATCCGGCCGTTTCTTTTGTGGGAATTTCAGATACAGTAGATGGTTTTGGTGAATTCCGTTATCACTATGCCCCAGTTGTAGCTCCAGGGGAGCCTGTTCAACCGGAGCAACCAACAAATCCGGATCTTCCTAGCCAACCAACTGGACCTGTTAGCCCTAATCAGTCTGAAAAACCTGTTCAACCACTAACTCCGATGAAACCGAATAAGGTTCAGGAAGTCCAAGAACCTCAAGTTCTTGGAACCCCTTCAAATCGGCTTGTTCAGGAGCCAGCTCCACGCTTGCTTGGAACTCGCTTCAACTCTTCTGAAGGTACATTGCCAAATACTGGAACAAAAGATTCCCTTTGGATGAGTCTAGGACTTGCTCTCCTTACCTTGTTGCCAGCAGGATTAGGGAAACGCAAACAAAAATAAGGGAAATACGAGGTAATAAGGGATAAAAGTTCGTTAATCCCGAATAACTGGCTCCATATTTTCTGAAAGAAGAGGAGGTTTCTGAAAGAACCTCCTTTTTTTCTAGCGTTTTTCATGATATAATAGGCGGGAATATAAAGGAGGAAGTATGGTCAGAAGAGATTTATTTCGAAATATTTTCATTGTTTTTTTATTGGCAATGATTTTTGTACTCCTTCGTCTATTTTGGTTTACTCCCCATCATGTACGTGAAAAGGATGTTCAAGAGGGCTTGGAGACAGCCGACTATGTTTTGGCTTTTCATCAGAATGAAATTCCGAATGAAAGTCTTGTATTATATGAAGTTGACAAGAAGGACTATGTAGGACGGGTCATTGCGCAAGATGGAGAAAGAGCCGTGTATATGGATGACGTGCTTTATTTGGACCATCAAATCAAAGATGAACCTTATATTCGTAGTATGAGAAACACCTATCAGGGAAAGACGAGTAATACGGGAAACTTCTTCACAGAAGATTTTACAATTGAATCTCTGACCCAGTCTAATCAAGATGTAGTTGGGAAAAAGGAGTTTCTAATTTTAAATGATAATCGCTTAAATCATGATGATAGTCGTAATTTTGGTCTTATTTCAAAAGATCAGATTAAGGGTGTCATTACTTTTCGTTTGACCCCCTTGGGGCGTTTTGGTTTTATAGATGTGGAGTAAGAGATGGCTTACGTTTTAGAAATTTTACCGAGTTTGTTGCAGGGGGCAACGGTCACCCTGCAAGTTTTTAGTTTTGTATTGATTTTATCGATTCCTTTAGGGATTTTAGTAGCCTTTATTATGCAAATTGATTCGAAACCGTTGCGTTGGTTACTATCGATTTATATTTGGGTGATGCGCGGAACCCCGTTGTTACTGCAGTTGATTTTTATCTATTATATTTTACCAAGTATTGGCATTCGGATTGATCGGATGCCGGCTGCGATTATTGCCTTTACGCTAAATTATGCAGCCTACTTTGCGGAGATTTTCCGAGGTGGAATTGATTCCATTCCTCAAGGTCAATATGAGGCAGCTAAGGTGCTTAAGTTTAGCCCTTTCCAGACGATTCAGTACATTATTCTTCCGCAAGTTACGAAGATTGTTTTACCAAGTGTCTTTAATGAAATTATGGCCTTGGTCAAGGATACCTCCTTGGTATATGCCCTGGGCGTTACGGATCTTATCTTGGTCAGTCGCACCGCAGCTAATCGCGATGCCAGCTTGGCTCCCATGTTCGTTGCAGGAGCTATTTACCTCATTATGATTGGGGTGGTGACCCTTGTTTCTCGAAAAGTTGAACAAAAATATGCCTATGATCGCTAAGGAGACTGCATGCTAGAATTAAAAAATATTAATAAACGCTTTGGGGAACGGCAAATCCTCAGAGATTTTAACTTAAATGTACCTGAGAAGAAAATCCTAGCCATCGTGGGGCAGTCAGGGGGAGGGAAAACCACTCTCTTGCGGATGTTGGCAGGACTAGAAACCATTGATAGTGGACAGGTTCTCTACAATGGAAAGGAAATCTCAGCTAGTGAGTTAGCGAGTATGAATCTCTTGGGATTTGTTTTCCAAGATTTTCAGTTATTTCCACATATGACCGTCCTGACTAACTTGACCCTATCCCCAGTTAAAACGATGGATATGGATCCTACTCAGGCCGAGCAAAAAGCTCTGCAACTGCTGGAGCGACTTGGTTTGGAAGAACACGCCGACCACTATCCACACGCTCTCTCTGGTGGGCAAAAGCAACGGGTAGCTTTGGCGCGTGCCATGATGATTGAACCAGAAATTATTGGCTACGATGAACCAACCAGTGCCCTAGATCCAGGACTCCGTCTGGAAGTCGAAAAACTGTTAATCCAAAACAGAGAAATGGGGATGACTCAGATTGTCGTTACTCACGATATGCAATTTGCTCAGAATATCGCTGACGAAATTCTCGAAGTCATTCCCCAATAGGAGGGCTCTACATGAAACGGATTATCGGATTTCTGATTTTACTTCCCTTACTGGTTTTGACAGCCTGCAGCAGTCGGGTGACGGATCCCACAATAGATGCCTGGGAAACGTACCAAGAACGAGGAGAGTTGACCATCGGATTTGACAACACCTTCGTACCTATGGGCTTCCAAGAAAAAAATGGTGAGAATGTCGGTTTTGACATTGACCTGGCCAACCGTATATTTGAAAATCAAGGCCTTAAAGTCAATTGGCAGCCAATTGATTGGGACATGAAAGAAACCGAACTTAATAACGGAACCATTGATCTCATCTGGAATGGTTATACGCAAACAGAGGAACGAGCAGAAAAAGTAAATTTTAGCCTTCCCTACATGGCCAACGAACAAGTCTTGGTTACCAAAAAATCATCCGGTATCCAGACAACTGCAGCCATGAAGGACAAAGTCCTCGGAGCTCAGGCAGGATCTTCTGGTTACCTCAAATTTGAAGAATTTCCAGACCTGCTCAAGCAGTATGTCAAAAACAACCGAGCAACTCAATATCAGAGCTTCAACGAAGCTCTCATCGACTTGGAGAACGACCGTATCGACGGCCTCCTTATCGACCGCGTTTACGCCAACTACTACCTAACCCAAAAAGGAGTCCTCGAAGACTACAACGTCTTCCCAGTTGGCTTCCCAGAAGAAGCCTTCGCAGTTGGCATTCGCAAAACCGATAAGAGCCTCCAAGAACATCTCAACCAAGGAATGGTCCAACTTTATCAAACTGGCCAATTCCAAGAAATATCTAATAAATGGTTTGGAGACGACGTCGCCAGCAAGCAGCTAAAAGAAGCCGCTAAGAAATAATCAATAAAAAATGACAGTGAGAGGGTGAAAACCCAATGTCATTAAGTTAAGGTTTTACTAGACGAAAGTCTGGTAAGCCTTTTCTTTTTATTTCTAAAAGGAGTAAACTAACAATAAAGGAGGTGGTGAATATGATTCTTAGTGTCATCAAATCTTTAGAAAAATGTGTTCATGATCTTTCATTAAATCTTGAATCCTATGTAAAGAATCCTGGTAAAGACTTTTCTCGTTCCCGTTTACTCACTTTCGATAAAATGATTTGGACATTTCTCCAAATGGGGGGAAAGAGTCTATCAAAAGAACTTCTGGACCTTGGACTTCCAGTTTCAAATTCA
>NZ_JBTGGE020000022.1:0-11807 GCF_054331515.2 Streptococcus sp. 10F2
CTCCAGAATTAAATCCTATTGAAAAAAGCTGGGCTATTTTAAAAAAATCAGTTACAGAATTACTTCGTAAAATGGACTCTATAACTGATGCGATAACATACTATTTAAAAACTAAATGACTATAATACTTATCAGTTTAAAAGAAATACTTTTTCATGCAAAAAAGCTACGTGGAATTTACCACACAACTTATTATAGAACCCCAAAACCCTCTCCGCTTAGCGGAGAGGGTTGCTTATTAAACTAATTCGAGTTCTTCTTCTTCGATATCCACTACAACGTAGCGATTGGGTTCGTCGCCTTCTGAGTAGGAGGTAACGCCATCGATTTTGGAAATAATGCGGTGAATAATTTTACGTTCATTATTGGACATTGGATCTGTTTCCATGGCTCTGCCTTCTTCTAAGACTCGAAGGGCTAGTTTTTGGGCGTAGCTCTGGAGAACTTCTGCTCTGTGTTCCACATAGTCATTAACATTGATGGAAATAAAGAGAGTGCGTCCATAAAGGTTGTAGAGGTAGTTTTGAGCTAGGAGCTGTAAGGATTTTAGAACTTTCCCGTGGTAGCCGATGACACGCCCTGGTTCGTTGGTATCAATTTGGAAATAGATAGTCCGGCGGCTGATAGATGCGGAGACCGTTGCTTCAACATCCATTTCCTTGAGAATAGATTCCAAATAGGTTTGGGCTTGGTCCATCTGTTCTTCTTCTAGACTTTCGCGTTCACGTCGAACAAAGGTCGCTGGCTCTAGCTGTTCTTCGTCTGGAGACTGATCCAAAACTTCTGGTTCTTCGACTTCTTCCAGACTCACCTCTGCTTCAACTGCAGTAGCTTCCAAGTCAGTTTCTACCACTTCCTTGTCCTCTACTTCATCTTCTTCGGTGCTTTCAACTTGAAGAAGGGGCTCAGATGCTTGATCCTCAGCAGGTTCAGTAATTTCTTCCTCTTCTAGAACTTCTTCAACTTGAGGAAGGGATGTCTCAACTTGACCTTCTTCTTCTACGAAGACTTCCTTAGGAAGATCGCGTGGGAAGAGGATACTGAGTTTGCCAGTCTCTTCTAATTTAGAAATAGCCTCTGCCATGTCATCCTGAGACTGGCTTTCCTCTGTGACATCTTCTTCAATAGTTTCCACCAGAGGGGTTTGAAGCGGGAGAGTGTCTTCCAAGTCATAGTCTTCCTTGAAATCTAAGGCTTCCATCTCGACTTGGGCTGGTTTTTTACCGATTCCTAAAAATCCGGACTTTTCACGTGCTAGGACCTTGATCCGAACTTTCATACGTGGGAGGCCTAGGTCTTCCAGACCATTTTTAATTGCTTCCTCAACGGTAGCTCCTGTATAAAGTGCCATAAGTAAACTCCTTTATCGCTTTACTTTTTCTTTCTCTTTTTCCTTGCCTTGCGTTCGGCCCTGCGTTGCGCAGCGACCTTTTGCTTAACCTCATCTTCTTCACGTTGGCGTGCAGCCACTATTTTGAAAGGATTATTCAAAAATAAGGTCTGTCCAACCTGATACGCATTGGAGATAGTCCAGTAGAGGGCCACCCCACTAGCCACCGAGAGCGAGAGGAAGAAGATCATCACCGGCATGATATACGTCATACTGGATGTCAGTCCATTTTTTTCTTTTAAAGCATAAGTAGATAGCCAAGAGGCCACAAAGGTGAGAGCAGCGGCCAAAAATGGGAGAATCAAGTAAGGGTCGGGTTGGCTAAGATCCAACCACAAGAAATGAGCTCCTTGCAGGATGTCCACTCGGGTGAGGGACTGGTAGAAAGCCAAGAGAATTGGTAATTGCACAAAGAGTGGAATAAAGGCAGCAAAGGGGCGAACACCACGCTCTGTATAAAGAGCCTGTGTCCTGCGCGCTAGCTCCTCCTGACCTTCACGACCACGTCCGCGGTACTCTTCTTGCAAAGCCCGAAGGGCAGGCTGGATCTCTTGCATCTTTTGGGAGGACTTTGTCTGATATTGGAAGACAGGCAAGAGCACCGTCCGCAAAATCAAGGTCATGAGAATAATCCCTAGACCAACATTTCCTCCAAAAGAAAGACCATTAATCGCTTCCGCAAATAAATAAACCAACTTCTCCCAGAGGCCTGTCGACTGACTGGTCACCTGAGAAGTTCCACAGGCAGTGAGCGTAACCAAGGTCAAACCCACAAGTCCTAAACTAAGTATTTTCTTTTTCTTCACGTTCATCTTCCTCTTGATAAATCGTAGCCAATTTAAGGACATGGAGAAGATTCTGCTCCATCTCCACATAGGACAACTCTTCGACTCCCTTTCGGGCAATCAATAGAATATCCACAGGCGCTAACCGATCTTGGTGTTTTTGAAGGAGGTGGCGTAAATGCCGCTTGATGCGATTACGGGTCACCGCATTCCCTAAACGCTTGCTTACGGAAAGCCCCACCCTAAAGTGCGTCAAGTCGCTATCCATCTGGTAAACCACGAACTTCCGATTAGCCTTATTTCGCTTCTGAGCTAACAGAGCCTTAAAGTCTTGATTTCTTTTGATACGATAGCTTTTTTTCACAATCTTCTTCCTTCATCAAAATTAGTATTATTATACCACAATTTCCAATAAAACCAATAGTAGCAAGGGATAGAGGCAAAAAAGCAGGTGAATCCAAATGGTTTTCACCTGCTTTTCAATAATTTTAGCTTATTTTTCTTCTTTTTTATTTTTTCCAAAGAGAAAACCAAATCCGATAAGAGACAGCAACCAAGCTAGGAAGTGAGCAAATCGATTGCGTGATTCTCCAGTATTTGGAAGTTGCTGCTCACGCGACTGTTCATGTATAGACGCAGATAGCTTAGCTTCACCAAGTTCTTGAACAACATTCCCAGAACCTGGATTTCCCAAATTCTCCACTTTCTCGCCCCTATTATCCTGCTCAGGGATTTCAGGAACTACTGGTGTGACTGGTTGATCCGGATCTACTGGTATAACCGGTTGTTCTGGGTCCATCGGCTTAACTGGTTGCTCCGGATCCACCGGTTTTACTGGCTGTTCTGGGTCTACCGGTTTTACTGGTTCTTCCGGGTCCACTGGTGTAACTGGTTGCTCTGGGGCCACCGGCTTAACTGATTCTTCCGGGGCCACTGGCTTAACTGGTTCTTCCGGGTCCACTGGCTTAACTGGCTGTTCCGGATCCACCGGTTTTACTGGTTGCTCCGGCTCCACCGGTTTTACTGGCTGTTCTGGGTCTACCGGTTTTACTGGTTCTTCCGGTTCCACTGGTGTAACTGGTTGCTCTGGGGCCACCGGCTTAACCGGTTGCTCTGGGGCCACCGGCTTAACTGGCTGTTCCGGGGCCACCGGCTTAACCGGTTCTTCCGGATCTACTGGTGTAACCGGTTCTTCCGGATCCACCGGCTTAACCGGTTCTTCCGGATTTACTGGCTTAACTGGCTGTTCCGGGGCCACTGGTGTAACTGGTTCTTCCGGATCTACTGGCTTAACTGGTTCTTCTGGGGCCACCGGTTTTACTGGTTGTTCCGGGTCTACTGGTGTAACCGGCTGTTCTGGGGCCACTGGCTTAACTGGCTGTTCCGGATCCACTGGTATAACTGGTTGCTCTGGGGCCACCGGTTTTACTGGCTGTTCCGGGGCCACCGGTTTTACTGGCTGTTCCGGCTCCACTGGTGTAACTGGTTGCTCTGGGGCCACCGGTTTTACTGGCTGTTCCGGGTCCACTGGTGTAACTGGTTCTTCCGGATCTACTGGCTTAACTGGTTCTTCTGGGGCCACCGGTTTTACTGGTTGTTCCGGGTCTACTGGTGTAACCGGCTGTTCTGGGGCCACTGGCTTAACTGGCTGTTCCGGATCCACTGGTATAACTGGTTGCTCTGGGGCCACCGGTTTTACTGGCTGTTCCGGATCTACTGGTGTAACCGGCTGTTCGACTGCTTTTACTGTAATTCTAACAGGCACAAGATCCTCGGAGCCATCACTATAGCGAACGGTGACTTGGCCAGTTAGTAGACCAGACTTTGTACCAACCGGCACACGAATTATTACCCAACCTTGCGTATCTACAGTCATGCCCTCACCGACAATGCTATAAGTCGCACTCGATGGAAGATTAAGAGCAGGAATTCTTACTTGCGTTCCGGGCTCTACCTCAACTGGCACATAAGACGGACTATACTTATCCGCCTCTGGAATCACAACTGGTTTCGCTGTAACTTGGATACTTACTGGAATACGGTCTTCGCTACCATCACTATAGACTACTAGAACCTCACCTCTAAGAGTACCTGCAGAAGCACTCGACGGAACTTCCACTGTTACGCGACCTTGGCCATCTATCGTCATGCCTTCACCCCTAACACGGTAAGTCGCTTGAGAAGGTAGACCTTGGCCTGGCAAGACAACTGTTTGACCAGCCTCAACTGTCGCTAGGGCATAGCTTGGGCTATACTTATCTGCCTCCGGAGTCACAACTGGTTTCGCTGTAACTTGGATACTTACTGGAACACGATCTTCTGTGCCATCACTATAGACTACCAGAACTTCACCTGTAAGAGTACCCGCAGAAGCACTCGACGGAACTTCCACTGTTACGCGACCCTGGCCATCTATCGCCATGCCTTCACCGCTAACACGGTAGGTCGCTTGAGAAGGTAGACCTTGGCCTGACAAGACAACTGTTTGACCAGCTTCAACTGTCGCTGGGGCATAACTTGGACTATACTTATCCGCTTCTGGAGTCACAACTGGTTTCGCGGTAACTTGGATACTTACTGGAACACGGTCTTCGCTACCATCACTATAGACTACCAGAACCTCACCTCTAAGAGTACCCGCAGAAGCACTCGCTGGAACTTCCACTGTTACGCGACCCTGGCCATCTATCGTCATACCTTCACCGCTAACACGGTAGATCGCTTGAGAAGGTAGGCCTTGGCCTGACATGACAACTGTTTGACCGGCCTCAACTGTCGCTGGGGCATAGCTTGGACTATACTTATCTGCCTCTGGAGTCACAACTGGTTTCGCGGTAACTTGGATACTTACTGGAACACGGTCTTCGGTACCATCACTATAGACTACCAGAACCTCACCTGTAAGAGTACCCGCAGAAGCACTCGCTGGAACTTCCACTGTTACGCGACCCTGGCCATCTATCGCCATGCCTTCACCGCTAACACGGTAGGTCGCTTGAGAAGGTAGGCCTTGGCCTGACATGACAACTGTTTGACCGGCCTCAACTGTCGCTAGGGCATAGCTTGGGCTATACTTATCTGCCTCCGGAGTCACAACTGGTTTCGCGGTAACTTGGATACTTACTGGAACACGATCTTCTGTGCCATCACTATAGACTACCAGAACTTCACCTGTAAGAGTACCCGCAGAAGCACTCGACGGAACTTCCACTGTTACGCGACCTTGGCCATCTATCGTCATGCCTTCACCCCTAACACGGTAAGTCGCTTGAGAAGGTAGACCTTGGCCTGGCAAGACAACTGTTTGACCAGCCTCAACTGTCGCTAGGGCATAGCTTGGGCTATACTTATCTGCCTCCGGAGTCACAACTGGTTTCGCGGTAACTTGGATACTTACTGGAACACGATCTTCTGTGCCATCACTATAGACTACCAGAACTTCACCTGTAAGAGTACCCGCAGAAGCACTCGACGGAACTTCCACTGTTACGCGACCTTGGCCATCTATCGTCATGCCTTCACCCCTAACACGGTAAGTCGCTTGAGAAGGTAGACCTTGGCCTGGCAAGACAACTGTTTGACCAGCCTCAACTGTCACTGGGGCATAGCTTGGACTATACTTATCTGCCTCTGGAGTCACAACTGGTTTCGCGGTAACTTGGATACTTACTGGAACACGGTCTTCGGTACCATCACTATAGACTACCAGAACCTCACCTCTAAGAGTACCCGCAGAAGCACTTGCTGGAACTTCCACTGTTACACGACCTTGGCCATCTATCGCCATGCCTTCACCGCTAACACGGTAGGTCGCTTGAGAAGGTAGGTCTTGGCCTGACAAAACAACTGTTTGACCAGCTTCAACTGTCGCTGGGGCATAGCTTGGATTATACTTATCTGCTTCTGGAGTCACAACTGGTTTCGCGGTAACTTGGATACTTACTGGAATACGGTCTTCGGTACCATCACTATAGACTACCAAAACCTCACCTCTAAGAGCACCCGCAGAAGCACTCGCTGGAACCTCCACTGTTACGCGGCCTTGGCCATCTATCGTCATGCCTTCACCGCTAACACGGTAGGTCGCTTGAGAAGGTAGGCCTTGGCCTGACAAGACAACTGTTTGACCAGCCTCAACTGTCGCTGGGGCATAACTTGGACTATACTTATCTGCCTCTGGAGTCACAACTGGTTTCACTGTAACTTGGATACTTACTGGAACACGGTCTTCGGTGCCATCACTATAGACTACCAGAACCTCACCTCTAAGAGTACCCGCAGAAGCACTTACTGGAACTTCCACTGTTACGCGGCCTTGACCATCTATCGTCATGCCTTCGCCGTTAACACGGTAGGTCGCTTGAGAAGGTAGGCCTTGGCCTGACAAGACAACTGTTTGACCGGCCTCAACTGTCGCTGGGGCATAACTTGGACTATACTTATCTGCCTCTGGAGTCACAACTGGTTTCGCGGTAACTTGGACACTTACTGGAACACGGTCTTCGGTACCATCACTATAGACTACCAGAACCTCACCTCTAAGAGTACCCGCAGAAGCACTCGCTGGAACTTCCACTGTTACGCGACCCTGGCCATCTATCGTCATGCCTTCACCGCTAACACGGTAGGTCGCTTGAGAAGGTAGACCTTGACCTGGCAAGACAACTGTTTGACCAGCCTCAACTGTCACTGGGGCATAGCTTGGACTATACTTATCTGCCTCTGGAGTCACAACTGGTTTCGCGGTAACTTGGATACTTACTGGAACACGGTCTTCGCTACCATCACTATAGACTACCAGAACCTCACCTCTAAGAGTGCCTGCAGAAGTACTTGCTGGAACTTCCACTGTTACACGACCTTGGCCATCTATCGTCATGCCTTCTCCGCTAACACGGTAGGTCGCTTGAGAAGGTAGGCCTTGACCTGGCAAGACAACTGTTTGACCAGCTTCAACTGTCGCTGGGGCATAGCTTGGACTATACTTATCCGCTTCTTCGGTCTGAGCCTCAACAATCACTACCTTCAAATCAAGAGATTCTGTAGATCCATCTGGATAACGAACGGTAACCGTAAAATTACGATCCCCGAGTCGATTATCCTCTGGAATTGTAAGAATCGCAGCTCCTCTTTCTCCAAAAGATAAGAGAGGACTATTCAATGATTGAGTCGTAAAGGTTGTTCCCCTTGGAATAGCTGCTGTTTGGGGCACAATAGTTGTCTTACCACGTTGAACCTCATAAGTCGGATAGCTTGGTTGATAAGTCTCAGCCTGAGTTAGATTTCCCACTAATTTTGTCTCAACAGCAAGGACACTACGATCAAGGTAAGTATTGGAGTAGGTATTTCTCATAACCCCTTCTGTCTGCCCTGAACCAAGATATGCTCCTCTTTCTTTCCAAGTCTCAGCAATTGCCGAAACTCCTGTACTTTTAGCAATTTGATGAACAAGTTCCGACAATTCTGCTTTTGAAACAGGATTTTTAAATCCATATTCAATCGTATACGCAGCTGGCTCATAATAACCTGAAAGAATAACGCTAGGAGTTGTCACCTTCTCAATAATCGGCCTAAAGACAGAAGAAAGAGTTTGTCGCTTCACTTCTGCCTCCTCATTCGTTGTTACTCCTACCATACTAATAGCTGGTGTTGCTTTTGTATGTAACAAGCCGCTATTATCTACGACCAAAGGAATACCTTTAGCCAAAGGTGCTCCCGCAGCATTTGAAGCATATAGCTGTACCTTACTTGGATCAACTAAACGCATCAAATCTTGAGGTATTTTTTGAACAATATAGGGAATTGTACCTCGAGGCTCTGTTAGAATGCTCCGTCCTTCCACCAATTCATAACGGGTAATAAATTTCAAGCCCGTTACTTGACCATCTAAGTTCACAATTGGGAATAGTTCCGAAATCTCTGCGTTACTTGAAGAATCCTCTGTTTTTCTATTCTTAGTATCTGTAAAAATACTGTCGACCGCTGTACTTGTAAAAACAGCCTCACGATTCGGCATAGACGTAGAAAACCAAGCTCCATTTAAGGTATCCAGAACCAAGCGATTCGTTTGTGCAACAGAACCATATGTTCCTCCACTAACAAAGGCACTTCCAAAAGTAATCGCTTGATCTCCAAGAAGTCCAGAAACAGTCTGACCGCTTTTAAGGGTAATCGTCAAAGGAATATTAGTGGCATCTTGTGAACTATTTGGATCATCTGCAAAACTAACAAACCGGTTATCAACCGGTATCGTCCAAAGCTGTTTATTATGGTAAGGAGTCAAGTCTAGACTTTCATTGTAGATAGAATCTGTCTTGATTTTAATCGTATCAATATTATTATAAAAAGTTGGATTCTCAAACCAGATTAAATATTCCCCTGAATGACCCTTTTTACCATACTCCGTTGAAAAACCACTCCCTTTAAACTTATTCCAATCCGTTTGGCGTAAGAAAATCTGATTTCCATTTTCAGAAATATTATCAAAATAGGTTCCCCCGGAAAGTACAATGATTTTCTGAGGGTCAGTAGAGCTCTCAGTAAAGCCATCCACCCCAAAATCAATTGGAGTTTGAAGAGAACTGGAAACTGCTCCGGTAGTGCTAGCACGTAACGGTGATCCCTTCTCGAAATCTCCTACCGATTCTCTCTCCGAGACAGTAACAGGCTGTTCTGGTTGAACATCTACAGATATATGATTTGTAGCTAAAGTTGATGGAGCTTGAGTAGGTTCTACAGATGCTTCTGCTGCATAAAGCAACTGGGGCTCTGTTGAAACAGCCTCTTCCACTTTTTCAACTTCCGTTGAAACTGGATTTATTTCCATAGAATCAGGCTGAGTTTGTTCCTCCGCTTGAACCACACTTCCCGCAAAAATGCTGCTCCCTAAAAAAACAGAAGCAACTCCAATCGAGTATTTTCGAATTGAAAACCGTTGAACTACTTTGGAAAACGGTTCATATTTCATACATAGAATTCCTTTCTTATTTCTAAAATCATATAGTAGATTTCAAAATAATTTCATATCATATTTTAGTTCAATTTATACAAAAAGTCTAGTGACTCGTATAAATTGTGCAGCCTTGCCTTTGCTTTCCAAAAAGCATTTTCCCAAAAATAAAACCCCCTCCGAAGAGGGGGAAAGAAACCATTTTTAATCTGGACAATACTCGGTTCCTTATTACTCATACATGTCTACACTCATATCAAGGATGTACACTTATTCTTACTCCTCGTCCTTACGACGACGTCCGACAATTCCAAATCCTGCAAGGAGACCTAGAACACCGAGAGCTGTTGCTCCAGCAGTATCTTCAGTACCAGTTTCAGGAAGTGTTTCCGCTGGTGCTTGAGGTTGTGCTGGCATCACAGGTTCTGGTTTTGGTTCTGGTTTAGGCTCTGGCTTAGGCTCTGGTTTTGGTTCAGGCTTAGGCTCTGGCTTAGGTACTTCAACATAAGGAATTGTTGTTGGTTTCGTTGGATCTGTTGGTACAGGAGGAATGTAACCTTTCGTTGGATCTTCTGGATCAACTGGTTTCAATGGTTCTCCTGTAGTTGGATCTACCGGTACCAATCCTGGAACGTGTGGAATAACTGGTTGACTTGGATCCGTTGGTGGTACAAGTTTACTTGGATCTGTTGGATCATTCGTATACGGTACTTCTGTCCATGGGTTCTCTGGAGTAACTCCTGGAGGGAATCCTGGAACATAGTTCGCAATTGGCGCATAAATAACTTGATCAAGAATATCTGCTGAATCAGCTGTAATTCCTGTATGCGCTCCTGCTTCCACTTGTGCTGGATCTACAAGGATATGTCCTTTATAGACTGGTGTCTTGTAGCTTCCAAATGAAGTGCCGTCTTGTGCTACCCAATCACCAAGAGTTGTTTCACCTGTCACCAAATTAATGCTTCCTTCACGACGGAAATGAAGAGTATCACGATGCATAGCTACTTCAGATGCTGGAACTTCTTTCAAGCTTCCATCAGCAGCTTTGACATAGTAACGTACCTCACGGTTCACTTCCTCAGTGAGTTTAAGGATATCATCCTTATCTGGATTTGGATAATTTGGTGATGTTGGATCTGTTGGATCAACTGGTTTATTAGGATTTACTGGTTTCTCTGGTGTTACAGGGATAACTTTCGCTTTGAGATCAACGTAGTAAGTATCTACTCCGTCTTTACCATCAAAATGAGCACCTGCAACGAAACCATCTCTCACAAGTTCATAACCAAGTTTAGTGTACTTAGCAATTGTATCAGCTGTTGAGTAGTTGATAACTTGTGCAGAGGTACCTTCCATTACCGCTGAACTTTCCAATTCACGAACAACTGTTGTACCATCTTGTTTCACTTCACGATAAACAATTTGTGCTTTATCGATTCGTGCATAAGGAATAGTTGTTGGTTTCGTTGGATCTGTTGGTACAGGAGGAATGTAGCCTTTCGTTGGATCGTTTGGATCAACTGGCTGAAGCGGAATTTGAGGTTCAAATCCTGGTACATATGGAATATTTGGTTGAGCTGGATCTGTTGGAGGAACAATCTTACCTGGATCTGTTGGATCATTAGTGTAAGGAATGTCTGTCCATGGTTTTTCTGGTACATCTGCTGGGAAGTCCGGAACGTAAGAGGCAATAGCAACATAAACAACTTCATCGTGAATGTCAGCTGTTGTCGCTGTGATACCTGTATGTCCACCCTTCATAGCATCTGCAGCATTCGCAAGGATATATCCTTTGTACAATGGTGATGCATAATCTTTAAATTCTGTACCATCAAGTGCCATCCACTCACCAAGAGTGTTTTCACCTGTTACAAGGTTCACAGTTCCTTCACGACGGAAGCGTAATGTATCTTCCTTAGTTGCAATTTCCATTTCTGGAATCTTCGTAAGGTTTCCATTCGCATCACGAACATAGTATTTCACGTCGCGTTTCACTTCTTCAGTCAACTTCACAATATCTGGATTTTCAATTGGTGGGTAGACTGGTGTGTTTGGATCTGTTGGATCGACTGGTTTATTTGGCTCTTGTGGTTTTTCAGGTGTTACAGGAATAACCATTTCTTTCAAGTCGACGTAGTAAACTGCGCCTTCTTGACCGAAGCGTGTACCTGATACAAAGCCATCTTTCACAAGAACATAACCAAGACGTTTGTATTTAGTAATTGTGTCTGTTGTTGAATAATCGATAACATCATCAATTGCTCCTTCAAGAACTGGTGATTTCTCAAGTTCTCGAATAACAGTTGTACCATCTTGGCCAACTACACGATAAACAAATTGTGCTGTTGAACGATTCTTCACATAAGGAATCTTCGTATCGCCAGTTGGAGTTGTTGGAACTGGTGGAACATAACCCTTAGTTGGATCATTTGGATCTACTGGTTTCAACGGCTCCTTGCTACCTGGATCTACTGGAGTCATACCTGGTACATATGGAATAGCTGGTTGACTTGGATCAGTAGGAGGAACAATTTGACTTGGATTTGTTGGATCTGTTACATATGGTACTTCTGTCCATGGATTCTCTGGAGTAACTCCTGGAGGGAACTCTGGAACATAGTTACCAACTGGAACATAAACAACTGCATCAACATAGTCATCATCAGTTGCTTTCACACCTGTA
>NZ_JBTGGE020000023.1:0-19064 GCF_054331515.2 Streptococcus sp. 10F2
AACCTTACCAGATTCATCCACATAACGAACTGTACGCTTCACATTTTCTGTTAACGTTTGGATCGCTGGATCTGTTGGGTTTGGATAGTTTGGAGTTGTTGGATCTGTTGGATCTGGATTCTTAGGTAAATCTGGTGTATCTGGATTTACCGGTTTGTTTGGTTCAACTGGTCGATCCGGAGTTACAGGGACAACAATTGCTGTCACATCTACATAGTAAGTATCCACTCCATCTTGACCATCGAAGGTCAAGCCATCACGGTATTTGTTTCCTGCAACAGTTGAGTTTGTAGAAACTGTGTAACCTTTGAGGTACAAGTCTTTCAAGGTTGCAGCTGTTGAGTAGCTAATTGCATCGCCAGCTTTACCTGTCAATACTTCAGATTTCGCAATCTCAGGATTTACAACAGTCTTACCATCTGTTGATACAACACGGTAGATAACTTGTGCTTGGTCATCCTTAGCTTCTGGATTCTTCACATAAGGAATCTCAGTGTTGCCAGTTGGTGTTGTTGGAACTGGTGGAACATAACCCTTACTTGGATTATCTGGATCCACTGGTTTCAACGGGTCGTTGTTGCTTGGATCTACTGGAGTCATACCTGGTACATATGGAATAGCCGGTTGACTTGGATCAGTAGGCGGAACAATTGTTGCTGGATTTGTTGGATCTGTTACATATGGTACTTCTGACCATGGATCAGTTGGTGTTGATCCTTCAGGGAATTTCGGAACATAGTTACCAACTGGTACGTAGATAACTTGATCATGAATATCTTCTGAAGTTGCACCGATACCATTGTGAGCTCCTGCTTGAAGTTGTGAAGCATTTTCCAAGATGTATCCTGGAACAGATGGTGATGTATAAGCACCGAAGGCTGAGCCATCAAGAGCTACCCAGTTACCTAGGGTTGTCTCACCTGTAGCCAAGTTAATGGTTCCTTCACGACGGAAGCGAAGAGTATCTGACTTCATTTGTGCCTGTTCTGGCGTCATTTCTGTCAGTTGTCCATCCTTACCACGGACATAGTAACGAACATCACGAAGAACTTCTTCTGTCAATGTTAGAATGTCTGTCTTATCTGGTGTTGGATAGTTTGGAGTTGTTGGATCCGTTGGATCTGGATTCTTAGGTAAATCTGGTGTATCTGGATTTACCGGTTTGTTTGGTTCAACTGGTTGTTCCGGAGTTACAGGGACAACAATTGCTGTCACATCTACATAATAAACATCTACTCCACCACGGCCATCGAAGGTCAAGCCATCACGGTATTTGTTTCCTGCAACAGTTGAGTTCTCTGAAAGTTTGTAACCTTTGAGGTACAAGTCTTTCAAGGTTGCAGCTGTTGAGTAGTTAATTGCATCGCCAGCTTTACCTGTCAATACTTCAGATTTCGCAACTTCAGGATTTACAACAGTCTTACCATCTGTTGATACAACACGGTAGATAACTTGTGCTTGATCATCCTGAACTGTTGGATTTTGCACATAAGGAATCTCAGTGTTGCCAGTTGGTGTTGTTGGAACTGGTGGAACATAACCCTTACTTGGATTATCTGGATCCACTGGTTTCAACGGCTCATTGTTGCCTGGATCTACTGGAGTCATACCTGGTACATATGGAATAGCCGGTTGACTTGGATCAGTAGGAGGAACAATTGTCGCTGGATTTGTTGGATCTGTTACATATGGTACTTCTGACCATGGATCAGTTGGTGTTGATCCTTCAGGGAATTTCGGAACATAGTTACCAACTGGTACGTAGATAACTTGATCATGAATATCCTCTGAATCTGCACCGATACCATTGTGAGCTCCTGCTTGAAGTTGTGAAGCATTTTCCAAGATGTAGCCTGGAACAGATGGTGATGTATAAGCACCGAAGGCTGAGCCATCAAGAGCTACCCAGTTACCTAGGGTTGTCTCACCTGTAGCCAAGTTAATGGTTCCTTCACGACGGAAGCGAAGAGTGTCTGACTTCATTTGTGCCTGTTCTGGCGTCATTTCTGTCAGTTGTCCATCCTTACCACGGACATAGTAACGAACATCACGAAGAACTTCTTCTGTCAATGTTAGAATGTCTGTCTTATCTGGTGTTGGATAGTTTGGAGTTGTTGGATCCGTTGGATCTGGATTCTTAGGTAGATCTGGTGTATCTGGATTTACCGGTTTGTTTGGTTCAACTGGTTGTTCCGGAGTTACAGGGACAACAATTGCTGTCACATCTACATAGTAAGTATCCACTCCATCTTGACCATCGAATGTCAAGCCAGCACGGTATTTGTTTCCTTCAACAGTTGAGTTCTCTGAAAGTTTGTAACCTTTGAGGTACAAGTCTTTCAAGGTTGCAGCTGTTGAATAAGTGATTCGTGCACCCTCTTTACCATTGATAATACCAGATGTAGCAATCTCTGGATTTACGATTGTCTTACCATCTGTTGATACAACACGGTAGATAACTTGTGCTTGATCATCTTTGGCATCTGGATCAACTGGTTTATCTTCCACAACATATGGAATTGTTGTTTCAACACCTGGATTTGTTGGTGCTGGAGGAATGTAACCTTTTGTTGGATCATTTGGATCAACTGGTTGCAATGGTGAACCATCTGCTGGATTTGTTGGTACAAATCCTTCAACATATGGAATACGTTGAGTTTCATCCGTTGGTGGAACAATCTTACTTGGATCAGTTGGATCGTTTACATACGGAACCTCTGTCCATGGATTTGTTGGTGTGGATCCATCTGGGAATTTCGGAACATAGTGTGAAATTGGCTTGTACGCAACCACATCTACGTAATCTTCATCCGTAGCCTTAACGTTCTCATGAGCGCCCTCTTCGACTTGAGAAGGTTCTACAAGAACATAACCTGAAATCACTGGTGATTTCTTGTTATCAAAGCTTGTTCCTGCCACTGGTGTCCACTCACCAAGAGTTGTTTCACCTGTCACAAGATTAATCGTACCTTCACGACGATAACCAAGACTATCAACTACCTCAGGTGATAGAACTTTACCAGATTCATCTACGTAGCGAATTGTCCGCTTCACTTCTTCTGTGAGAGTTTTCGCTTCTTCTTTATCTGGATTTGGATACGCTGGTGGGTTTGGATCACTTGGATCTGGGTAACCTGGTGTTGTTGGATCAACTGGTTGACCTGGATTTACTGGTTTTTCAGGTGTAATAGGAATAATAATTGGTGTCAAGTCTACATAGTAGTTTGTGACAGAACCTAGTTCACCATCAAATTTCGCATTATCTGGATATCCATTCTTAACAAGTTGGTAACCTTGGCCATGGTATTTCGCCACAACCGTGTTCACGTTCTCTTGAGTATATGGAATATCGCTTCCTTTTTCACCAGTTAATTGGCCGGAAGTTTCAAGTTGTTTCACAACTGTTGTTCCGTCTGGTCCTACCTCACGATAGACAACCTGTGCCACAATCTTATCTGGATCAGGATTTTTAGCATAGTAGACTTTATCTACAATATTCTCACTAGCATTGGTAATACCTGTGTGAGCTCCAAATTCCGCTTGAGTTGCATCTACCAAGTGATAGCCTGGGATAGCTGGAGAAGTTCGGTTGGTAAATTCAGCTGTTGCTGGTGTCCAACCCGCATCATTCCAAACCACCTCACCAGTCACAAGGTTTACAACACCTTCACGACGGAAGCTTACTTTATCAGAAACTTCTCCGCTAAGGACAGTTTCTGTACCTTGCTCGAGATATTGGATGGTACGTGTAACATCTTTCAACATCTTACTTGGATCTTTCGCATCTGGGTCCTTCGGATCTGGATAATTTGGTGAATCCGGATCGTTTGGATCAACTGGTTTATTTGGATCAACTGGTTTCTCTGGTGTTACTGGTGCCAACTTCGCCTTAAGGGTTACATAGTAAGTATCAGTTCCCTTAGTACCGTCAAACGTAGCACCTGCTGGATAACCATCATTCACAAGCTCATAGCCAAGTTTCTTGTACTTAGCAATTGTTTCTGCGGTAGTGTAAGCTACACCATTTGTTCCAATGGTTTCACCCTTCTTACCTTTGAATTCTTCTGAACGTTCCAATTCACGGACAACAGTCTTACCGTCTTGCTCAACATATTGATACACAACAACCGCAGCATCAATTCGTGCAAATGGAATTTCTGTTACTTTTGTTGGATCTGTTGGTGCAGGAGGGATGTAACCTTTCGTTGGATCATTTGGATCAACTGGTTGTAGTGGAATAGTTGGTTCGAACTCAGGAATGTATGGAATTACTTGAGTTGGGTCTGTTGGTGGCACCAATTTCGCTGGATCCGTTGGATCCTCTTTATATGGAACCTCACTCCATGGATTATTCGGCTTATCTTCAGCTGGAACATCTGGGAATGATGGAACATATTTCGAAATTGGAACGTAAACAACTGTATCAACATAGTCTTCATCAGTTGCTTTCACACCTGTATGAGATCCTGCTTCTACTTGGCTAGGATCCTTCAAGATATGACCTGGAACTACTGGTGATTTTTTGTTTTCGAAACTATCACCTGCTGTTGGTGTCCACTCACCTAGAGTAGTTTCACCTGTCGCCAAGTTAATTGTTCCTGTACGGGTAAATCCTAGATTATCAACAACTTCTTCCGCAATAACTTTACCAGATTCATCCACATAGCGAACCGTACGCTTCACATCTTCTGTCAATGTCAGAATGTCTGTCTTATCTGGTGTTGGATAGTTTGGAGTTGTTGGATCTGTTGGATCTGGATTCTTAGGTAGATCTGGTGTATCTGGATTCACCGGTTTGTTTGGTTCAACTGGTTTTTCCGGAGTAACAGGGACAATAATTGGTGTCACATCTACATAGTAAGTATCCACTCCGTTTTGACCGTCAAACGTCAAACCAGAACGATATTTGTTTCCTTCAACAGTTGAATTCTCTGAAAGTTTGTAACCTTTGAGGTACAAGTCTTTCAAGGTTGCTGTTGTTGAATAAGTGATTTCAGCTCCCGCTGCACCATCCAACAAGCCAGAAGTCGCAACTTCAGGATTTACAACTGTCTTACCATCTGCTGATACAACACGGTAGATAACTTGTGCTTGGTCTGCAACAGATTTATAAGGAATCTTCGTTTCTACTCCTGGATCTGTTGGTGCAGGAGGAACGTAACCTTTTGTTGGATCATTCGGATCAACTGGTTGTAATGGAGAACCATCTGCTGGATTGGTTGGTACCATTCCTTCAATGTATGGAATTCGTTGTGTTTCATCAGTTGGTGGAACAATCTTACTTGGATCCGTTGGATCATTCACGTATGGAACTTCTGTCCATGGGTTCGTTGGTGTTGAACCTGCAGGGAATTCTGGAACATAGCGTGAAATTGGTTTATACGTTACTGTATCAACATAGTCTGGATCAGTCGCCTTCACACCTGTATGAGATCCCGCATCTACTTGATTTGGATCAACAAGGACAAAGCCTTTCACGACTGGTGATTTTTTGTTTTCAAAGTTATCGCCAGCAGTTGGTGTCCAATCACCAAGAGTTGTTTCTCCTGTTACAAGGTTAATGGTACCTTCACGTTTAAATCCAAGATTATCAACCACTTCTGGTGAAACAACATTACCGTTTTGATCTACATAACGAACAGTCCGTTTCACATCCTCTGTTAATTTGAGGGCTTCTGGATTATCTGGATTTGGATAATTTGGTGATGTTGGATCCGTTGGATCAACTGGTTTATTTGGATCAACTGGTTTCTCAGGTGTAATTGGAACAACACGAGGTTTCAAATCAACATTAAAGACTTGCTCACCATCTACACCATCGAATGTTGGAACGGTTGTTCCTGTACGTTCGAATGATTTTGTTGCTTCATTGTAAGTGTAACCAGTATAGCCATCTGTTACCAACTCATATCCAGCTTTCTTGTACTCTTCCAATTTAGCACGTACTTGATCAGCTGTATAAGGAACAGAATCACCTGCGCTTCCAGCTAAAGAGCCAGAATCAGAAAGAACAACTGGGTTAGCTGGATCTGCTGTATTTCGATAAACAACTTTCGCTGTATCGGTTAACTCAAAGACAACTTTTGTGAGGTAATTCTCTGGGAATCCTGTATCATTAAAGTCTTTCCAGTAAGAGTCGCTGACAATCTTCTTACCATTGCTCTCTGTTAAGATTGTATCGGTAATATTCGAAGCATCCAAGACTGCATGTACGCTCTCCCCTTGGCCTCGTTGACCAACAAGACTTTGAAGATTTGGTACGTTGGATTCTGTGATTGTAGCTACATAGCCAGACAAACTCTTATTGATGGTAGAGTAAGTATTCTTAGTTTCACTATTCGCAGTTAAGGTCCAACCTGTATCTGCTTTTGGAGAATATGGAACTTTTGCATACTCTTTCAAGAAGGTATTTCCGCTATCGATGACTGTATTCGCAAATTGTTGCTTCATTGCATCAACATCAAGGACAATATCCATCTTACGTTCCCAATCAGAACGTTCCGTTACAGAGTCTTTTTCACCTGCAACAAATTGACTCAATGGCATGAGAGAGCCATCTGCTTGCTTCACATAATACTCAACAGTATTTGTATGTTTTGCAAGTGGATTGATCTTCGTTCCGTTTGGAACCCAAACACTGTGCGAGTTTTGTGTCGCTACGTCGATATCGTAGCTTCGATCTCTACTGTTGTTTGGCTCAACCGGTAAAATTCCTCCAGGAGAGTTCGCCAATCGGATAGATGGATCACTTCCAGAAATTGTGATTGGTCCACCGAATCCATCAAGCGCAACATCACCCTGTTTAATATTCGCCCAAACAGAGTTTTGTTTAGACTTATCTGTTTGCAATGGAGCACGGTGAGTTCCCTCATTACGTGCATAAACCGTATAGCTATCCACTCCTAAGCTGTTGTCGATAACAAATTCCATCTTGGTTCCTTTGGTATTACCATAAACCAAGTTAGGAGTTCCAGCTGGAGGAGGGTTAAATCCTTGCGGTGTAGAGTTCGGTAATTTTCCGTTAGGATCTCCAACTTGTTGACCTTCTGGCGTTGAGTAACGCTGCAAACTGAAGTAAAGTGGTGTATCAATACGGAAAACAACGTTCTTAGTTGCCCCTAATGGCACAGAGATCAACTCAGCGTAGAAGTTATTGTTGTCATCTCGGATATCCGTGATCGAACCTGGATTCGCGACAAACAATGGTTTTGTAGCTGTCCCTTTCTGAGAGTCAAGGGAAATCAAATCGTCATATTCATTACCGATCTTCTGGGTTCCATTACGGTTTTTCGCAACAACGATAAAGCGTGCATGATCATCAACTGTAATCGTTCCTTGCTCATTAACCCCGATATAGTTATAACCATCGTAACTACCTGAAGCTGCTCCATTTCCATTGTAAGGAGCTTTACCATCAGATTCAAAGACGTTATTCGAATGTTTCCCAAAGAGAATGTGGGAATCATCCCCTAGGTCCATCGCAACCCCACGACCTTTGTTTTTGAAATCTACTTTAGATTTCTCACCAGATGTGAAGGTAGCGTTGTGACCAGTAATGATACTGTCACGACCTGTGAAGGTAGCCGTTGCCTCTTCTCCAATCGAAATTGTCGCTGAAGAACCTGCAAGTTTGGTTGTATTACGGACACCATATCCACCAAAACGGTTGGCATCTGTTACCGTATCCCCTGGACGACGAACACCGATAGAGATCGCCTGACCGATTGATGAATTAATCGCCAGTTTAGATTCTTTACCAGTCTTCACAGTACCATTTTGTGGCATAAAGATCGCCGCATTGTGGTAACGAGCTGAGTTAGAAGTATCAGATGACGTATTCATATTGATCGTCATTGATCCCTTATCTTTCACCTCAACTACTGAGTTACTTGGAAGACTAATTCCGTCACCTTCAGATGCACGGTTCAATGTGAAGTTAGCATCAGACTCAACAACAACATTCTTAGCAGAATGAATATTCGCTGCACGTCGAGTTGCTTGTTTCGCTCCACGTGGTTGTGTCTTATCTTCGTTTGCTTCACCATCAGCGTACAAACCATTGTGTGGTACGTTCATCTGAACATATTGAGTTCCACCGGCTAGTGATGCGTAGCTATCTGCTAGGTTCGAAGTTGTGTTACCTTTGATGACAACTGTCGTATTTTGACCGCCACCAAACATAACCCCTTCACTCTTAACATCTTCAAATGTAATTTTTGAAGCACTAGCTTGGCTGAGATCGATAGGTCCTTTTGAATTGGCACTATAGATGCTCAAGTTACTGAAGAGGATGTCTCCAACTGCACTAGCTGTAGGTTTGATAGAGTATGAACGGAAGTCAATTCCACTGTTAGCGCCGTCACCATAGATATTCAAAGCACGGTTAGCAATTGCTAAAGATAGAGTCCGATCGACCGCTTTTTCTTTAGCGTTTACAGCCTCAGAAGCACCATTACCATTGGTAATTCCATTTACAGTATTTGGTGCAAAAATTTGTCCTTGAACTTTAATATCTGTAACGCTCGCATTTGAGAGAGCAGATACAAACTGATCCCAAGTCGTTACAACAGTAGCTGTATCTGGTGCTACGGCTGCACGAAAAGCGCTAGTATAAGCTACTTCACGGGGACGAACTGTTTCCGACTCCTTGCTTTCTGTCTTTACTTCCTCTGTTTCTTTCTTTTCCTCAGCGCTATCTGAAGTAGCAACTGTGGTCGTATTGCTAGAAACAGGGGTTTCTGACGTAGCAGTAGACGGTTCTGAACTTACAGACTCAGCTACTGCGCTTGCTGCTACTGGCTCTAAAGTAGCCGTTGCAGCATATGTAGACGAATCTGCGGGAACTTCGGCAGTCTCCGAAGAGGAACCTGTAGAAGCTTCAGTGTTATCGCCGGTATCAGACGCTGCTGTTTCTTCTGCTTGGACACCTTGACCAGCAAAAAGCAAGGTCCCTAGCAAGACAGAAGCCGCACCGAATGAGTATTTTCGAATCGAAAATCTCTGAACCGAGCGATCAAACATGTTTTTCTTCATGTCGTCTTTTGTTCTCCTTTATAAAATTATTAACCTAGCATACGAACACAACGATACGAATACTATAGGCTGTATTATGATAACATTTTTTAGTAGCCCTGTAAACTAAAAAGACGCATGCCAACAAAATGAAATATTTGTAAGAAAAGTTGATTTCATGGGCTTTTACCTTAAAATTTTCCTAAACCAAAAAACATATTTTTATAAGAAAAATCAAAGTCTATCGGAGTTTTAAAAAACATATCAAAAAATGCATATTATCTTCTAGTTTATTTTAGGGCTTTTTTAATTCTCTCTCCCTGTTCATTCCCATTATTCTTATCCGTAATAAGGACTGAATCCGACTCGGCACACTGCAATATCATTCCATCAAATTCTAGACACCTTGTCGCATTTTATAGAGAAAAAAGATGAGAAACAACAGATCCAAACAAGGAAACCTGCATCTAAAAAACTTATCGCAAGCTTGGTCTGTGCTACAAGAAGAAAATCAACCTAGGCCATAGAACGATAGCACTTTTCTTCAAATTGCTTGTTACGGCAAAATCAAAAGGACTGAATCATGTGCCATACAGAATCCAATCCTTTTCGTAATTTCTTATCCAATTTTTAACTCGCCAACAGGTCGCACCAATCTATATAGTTCCATTCATTACTTGTTGGTGCCTAGTCTCTGTTTATTGAGAGTGATTAGAAAGCGCTTGGTCTAAGTGAGCTAATGCCTTTTCCTTTCCTAATAAGAAAATCGTGTTCGGCAAATCTGGACCATGCATTTCCCCAGATACAGCCACACGGATTGGCATAAAGAGATTTTTCCCTTTGACACCCGTTTCCTTTTGAACTTCCTTAATGAGAGGAGCAATCTGTTCCACTTGGAAATCTCCTTCAGATAAATCAACTAGTTTCTGACGGAAAGCTGATAAGACCACAGGAACTGTCTCACCTGCAAGCACCGCTGCAGTCTCTTCAGTAAGGCTTGGGAAGTCTCCAAAGAAAAGATCTGTCAAAGGCACAATATCCTCTGCCGCAATCAGTTGCGATTGATATAGAGCCACCATCTCCGCAGCCTTATCCGTCCAACGGCCAGCTTCCTCTAAGAATGGCTTGGTTAAAGCCAAAACAGTCTCTAAGTCAGCTTTCTTGAAATACTCATTACTCATCCAGTCTAGCTTCTTCTGGTCAAAGGCTGCTGGAGACTTGCTAAGACGAGCTTCATCAAATACATTCACCAACTCCGCTTGACTAAAGATTTCTTCTTCACCCCCTGGATTCCATCCTAGAAGGGCAATAAAGTTAAAGACGGCTTCTGGTAGGTAGCCTTTTTTACGATAGTCTTCGATAAATTGAAGGGTATTGGTATCCCGCTTAGATAGTTTCTTACCAGTTTCACTATTGATAATCAAAGTCATGTGGCCAAAGATGGGTGCTTCCCAACCTAGAGCTTCATAAACCATTAATTGTTTTGGTGTATTAGCGATATGATCATCTCCACGGATTACATGTGAAATCTCCATCAAGTGGTCATCAATCACAACTGCGAAGTTATAAGTTGGATAACCATCGCGTTTCTGAATCACCCAATCTCCACCAATGTTGCCACCTTCGAACTCAATCTCTCCCTTAACCATGTCTGACCATTTGTAGATTTGTTCTTCTTTTACAGCCAGACGAACAGTTGGCTGAATCCCAGCTGCTTCACGCTCAGCGATGTAAGCAGCTTTTTCATCTTCAGACATACCCAAGAATTCATTGATATAGCGAGGAGTTTCACCAGCTTCTTCTTGGCGTTCACGTTCAGCGGCTAATTCTTCTTCTGTTACATAAGACTTGTAGGCCAAACCAGCTTCTAGCAATTGATCAATGTAGGTTTGGTAAATTTCCAACCGCTCTGATTGGCGATAAGGACCAAATTCTCCAGGATTTACAGGACTTTCATCCCAGTCCATGCCCAACCAAGCTAAATTTTCCAGCTGCGAACGTTCCCCATCTTCTACATGGCGCTTGCGATCGGTATCCTCAATCCGAATCACAAAATCTCCCCCATGATGACGAGCAAATAGGTAGTTAAAGAGCGCTGTCCGCGCATTTCCAATATGCAACAGTCCCGTTGGACTTGGTGCGTAACGCACCCGAATCTTTTTTGTCACAATTCTATCCTCATTTATCTTTTTTTGAAATTATACCACAAGTCTAGGAATTCAAAAACAAGTCGAAGTCGATCTCCCATTCCCCCAAAATTCCCGGATACAAAACCCAACTTCGTCGAACTTGCAAGCGTTCAAGCGGCTCACGAGCCAAAAGTAAATTTGTCGCCCGCTCCTCTAGCTCCAAAAAGCGAAACTGATCATTCGCCGCATAGCCCCCTAAATCCGCAGCAATTTCATAAACATAGACCCGCTCAGGATCAATTCTCTCAATGAAATCCAACAACTGATCTTCTATATAATCACGATCACTGATCATTTCCTACTCCTTCACCAAAAGCAGAACTGCCTGAGCAGCTATCCCTTCCTCACGTCCCACAAATCCAAGCTTTTCTGTTGTGGTCGCCTTGAGATTCACTGCCTGTTCCTCCATATGAAGCAAATCCGCAATCACTTTTTTCATAGCTGGCAAATGCGGTGCCATTTTGGGCCGCTCGGCCAAAAGGGTCGCATCAATATTGCCAACACAATAACCCGCTTGTTTCATTTCTTCATATATAAAGGACAAAATTTTAGTAGAAGCAATACCTTCTAATTCGGGATTCGTATCAGGAAAGGCATGGCCGATATCCCCACGTCCGAGAGCACCGATAAGAGCATCGGTAATGGCATGAAGAAGAACATCCGCATCAGAATGCCCCTTTAGCCCACGGTCAAAGGGCAAAGTGACACCTCCCACAATCAAGGGCCGGCCTTCTACCAACTCATGCACATCATACCCCTGGCCAATTCGGATCATTTGAATAGCTCCTTTCTAATTGCTTGTCCTAAAATTAAATCTTCGGGCGTCGTCATCTTCACATTCCAATAAGACCCCTGAATCAAGGTAACCTGGACTGAGCTGAAGGCTTCCACTAGACTCGCATCATCTGTCCCTAGATAGCCCGCTTGTAGAGCTTGCTCATGAACATCCACCAATAACGCCCGCTCAAAAAACTGAGGCGTCTGAGCCGCCATTAAACGCTCCCGTGGCACCGTCTGTTGGATCATCCCAGCAGCGACCTCTTTAATGGTATCCTTAACGGGTACCGCCAAAATAGAATTCGGCTGGGCCTTCAGTTCCCGGAGCTGATCAAGACAGATAAAAGGACGGGCGCCATCATGAACCATCACCCACTCCGCTTCCACCTGTGCCAAGCCTAGCCGAACCGAATCCTGACGTTCTGCTCCACCTGTCACAAAAACAACTCGCGAAGATAGATACGGTTCAAAGGCTGGCCGATCCTCGGGACGACCAACTAGGATAATACGCTGGCAGTCCAAATCCGCTTGAAAGACTTTCAAGCTATAGGAAAAAATAGGCTGACCTTCCAATTCTAGCAGAATCTTATTACGATCTGCCATCATCCGGCTCCCTGAACCTGCTACTAGTAAGATCACATCATAGTTCATCCAAACACCTTCTGTAAGACTTCTGAAATACGAGTCACCCCGATAACCTCAATTCCATGAGGGAGTTTGACCCCTTGGAGAGAATTCTGAGGGACATAGACTTTTTTAAAGCCTAATTTAGCCGCTTCCTGAATCCGTTGTTCCACTCGATTGACTCGCCGGATTTCTCCCGTCAAGCCGATTTCTCCGATAAAGGCTTCATCCGGTTGTGTCGGTAGATCCTTATAAGAAGAAGCAATTGCGACCGCTACCGCCAAGTCAATAGCCGGTTCATCCAGTTTCACACCACCAGCTGACTTGAGATAAGCATCCTGATTCTGTAAAAGCAAACCTGCCCGTTTCTCCAAAACGGCCATAATCAGACTTGCTCGATTAAAATCGAGGCCCGTGGTCGTTCGTTTGGCATTCCCAAACATAGTGGGTGTCACCAAGGCCTGAACCTCTGCCAAAATAGGACGAGTCCCCTCCATAGTCACCACAATGGACGAACCTGTCGCTCCGTCCAAGCGTTCTTCCAAGAAAACCTGACTCGGATTTTGCACTTCCACCAACCCCTCTGACTGCATCTCAAAGATGCCAATTTCATTGGTCGATCCAAAACGGTTTTTAACAGCTCGTAAAATCCGAAACGTGTGCTGACGCTCACCTTCAAAATAGAGCACAGTATCTACCATATGCTCTAAAGTCCGAGGACCCGCAAGAGTTCCCTCCTTGGTCATATGCCCCACAATGAAAGTAGCAATCTTATTCGTCTTAGCCAACTGCATGAGTTGATTGGTCACCTCCCGCACTTGGCTCACTGAACCTTGAACACTGGAAATATCTGGTGACAAAATAGTCTGGATGGAATCAATAATCAGAAAATCAGGCTGCAAGCGCTCGACTTCTGTCCGAATACTATCCATGTTGGTCTCAGCATACAGATAAAAGTCCGAATCAGGATCCCCTAAACGCTCCGCCCGCAACTTGATTTGTTCAGCAGATTCTTCCCCACTAACATACAGAACGGTTCCTAGTTGAGCCAACTGTGTAGAAACTTGCAAAAGCAAGGTGGATTTACCAATCCCTGGATCTCCTCCAATTAAAACGAGACTCCCTGGAACCACTCCGCCACCTAGGACGCGATTGAATTCTTCCAAACCAGTCTTGGTCCGAGATACGTCGATGGAGGTTACCTGGTTGAGTTTCATCGGCTTAGCCTTTTCGCCCGTCAGACTCACACGCGCATGCTTGACTTCAGTCTGTTCAATTTCTTCCACAAAGGAAGACCAAGCACCACAGTTCGGACAACGCCCCATGTATTTAGGCGAGTGGTAATCACAGTTTTGACAGATAAAAGTTGATTTTTTCTTAGCCATGCAAACTCCTAACGACCTGTGGAACCAAAGCCACCCCGACGTTGTCCACTGGCTTCATCCCCATCTGCTAAGAGGAAGGGGGCAAAGACAGCCTGAACAATCCGTTCTCCTACTTCCAAGGAAACTGGCTGATCGGTAATATTCTGCATTTGGGCAAAGATATGTCCCTCATTTGCTTCATTGCCATAATAGTCTCCATCAATCACCCCAACAGAATTGATGAGGACCAACCCCTTCTTGCGCGGATTCGAAGAACGGTCGTAAAGGTAGAGCACCTCATTGGCTTGCATATAGGCCTTAACTCCAGTCGGAACCAACTTGATTTCACCAGGCTCCAACAACATAGCTTCTGCCACTTTTAGGTCATAACCAGCGGCCTGAGCCGTTTCTCGCTTTGGTAATAATTGAGAATCGCTGTACTGACTTACTAATTCAAAACCACGTAAACGCATGACTTCCTCCTATTTCTCATTCCCTCTATTATACACCAAAGGAGGTCGCCAAGTACCTGAACTTACTCCGCCCCCTCCAATACTGAAAGCCTAGTAATAACTTAGAGACTCTTTAAGACTTACTCAACAGCACAGCGTCCCTCTCAAAGGCAGACCTTGCGACTCTTTTGATATAATGGTAAGCAATAGAAAGGAGCTCTTATGTTCTCAGACTTACCTGCGAGTTTTTTGCAGATGTCCGCGATTTTTTTGTCGATTGTCATCGAAGCCCTGCCTTTCGTACTCCTCGGTAGCATCATTTCGGGCTTCATCGAGGTCTACCTGACCCCTGAAAAAGTCGTCCGTCTTCTACCCCAAAATAAATTCTTCAATATTCTAATCGGTTCCTTTGCGGGGCTCATTTTCCCCTCCTGTGAATGCGGCATTGTCCCGATTATTCACCGCTTCCTCAAGAAAAAGGTCCCAGCCTATACGGCCCTTCCCTTCTTGGTGACAGCACCCGTCATTAATCCGATTGTCCTTTTTGCAACCTTTTCAGCCTTCGGGAATTCCTGGCTCTTTGCCCTGACCCGTGCCTTGGGGTCTCTCCTCTTAGCACAAGTTCTAGGTATTTTACTTGGATTCGTCTGGACTGGAGATATCCTAGTCGACCACAAAACCCTACCCCTACATGGACACATGCACACCAATCAAGAGCAAGGGCACTTTCTTCAAGCCTGGATTCATGCCATTGATGAATTCTTTGACTCCGGTCGCTACCTCATACTCGGTGCCCTTTTTGCCAGCTGTGTTCAAGTCTATATCCCCACCCATATCTTGACTAGTATCTCCAGCAATCCCTTTATCGCCATTCTCATCCTAATGGTACTCAGCTTCCTTCTCTCTCTTTGTAGCGAAGCCGATGCCTTCATCGGCTCCTCCCTCTTAGGAACCTTTGGAATGGCACCAGTTATAGCCTTCCTAGTCATTGGACCTGTCCTTGACATCAAGAACCTACTCATGATGACCCGCGTTTTCCACAAATCCTTTATTCGTGATTTCATCCTAGTTACCGTGGTTATCGTCTTCCTCTTCGCAGCTAGTTTGGAGGTCCTCCTATGATTCGCTTTTTAATTCTAGCCGGTTACTTCGAGCTCAGCCTCTACCTAACTTGGAGCGGTAAACTCGACCACTATATCAACCTGCATTACTCCTACTTAGCCTATCTCTCCATGGCCCTAACCTTTCTCTTAGCCCTGATTCAATTACGCCTTCTTTTGAAAGAAGAAAAAACAAAGGGCTCATCCAGTCAGCGACTAGCCTACCTAGTCCTAGCTATCCCTCTTCTAGTTGGTTTTCTATTCCCCACCGTCAGTCTCGATTCCACGACTGTCTCGGCTAAGGGCTACCAATTCCCCCTAGCGGCAGGGGCATCGGCAGAAATCCAAGCAGACGAAGGAACTTCAAGCCAGTACCTTAAACCTGACACCAGTTCCTACTTCACCAAAAAAGCCTATGAAACTGAAATGCAGGCCGTTGCCGCCAAGTACCTCAAGGAGGATACCATCCAAGTAACCACCCAGAACTATATGGAATTTATGGAAGCCCTCTACGACTATCCCGATCAATTCTTAGGCAAGGAGGTCCAAATGACTGGCTTTGTCTACAACGACCCCAAACAAGCCCAGCAACAATTCCTCTTCCGCTTCGGAATTATCCACTGCATTGCGGATTCCGGTGTCTATGGACTCTTAACCACTGGCCAAGACCAGTCCTACCCTGACAATACCTGGATCTCCGCCAAAGGGAAAATCGCTATCCATTTCCATAAAGACCTCAAGCAAAGCCTGCCTACCCTAGAACTAACAGACTGGAATCCTATTGAAGAACCTACAAACCCCTATGTTTACCGAGAATTTTAACATAGCAATCCCCAAAACCACTGTCAAATGGCAGTGGTTTTAACTTCCCCATTTTCCAAAAGCACAATCCGTTCCAATCTCTGAGCCAAATCCAAGCGGTGAGTGATAACAACCAACGTCTTATCCAAGGCCAAGAGACGTTCAAAAACGCGTTCTTCAGTTTCGGGATCCAAATGACTGGTCGCCTCATCTAAGATGAGGTAGTCAGCCCCCGTCAAGAGAGTTCGAGCTAAGGCCAAACGCTGAATCTGCCCTGTAGACAGAGCAGTCCCATCAGTCCCCACTTGCGTATCTAAACCCAAGGGAAGGGCAGCCACAAAATCCGCAGCCTCAACCAGTACTAGAACTTCCCACAAATCTGCCTCTTTCATTCCATCTGCTGCTGCCCAAAGAAGATTGTCCCGCACGGTTCCTTGAAATAACCCAGCATTTTGGGCTAGATACTGTACTTGCCGCCGTAGAGCATGAGGGTTGATAGCGGAGAGATCTTGTCCTGCCAACTTCACCTCTCCTTCCAAGGGGCGGTAAAAGCCCACCAAGAGTTTGGCAAGACTCGTTTTGCCACAGCCTGATACTCCTAAAATCCCTAGTTTCTGCCCAGGGGGAATCTCTAAAGTGACTGATTTAAGAAGGAGGCTCCCATAGTCATAAGCAAAATCAACATTCCGCACAAGCAAACCACTTTGATCTCCAACCTCTAATTCTTGAGGTGTCTGTTTCTCCAATGGCACTTGATAAACCTCCTGGAGACGCTGGTAGGCCACCTGAGCCTTCTGTACCTGCACTTGAATCTGCAGCAAATTCTCCAATGGTCCTGTAAAATAACCCAAAAGACTGGTAAAAGTCAAAAGTTGACCTAGGCTCAGATGTCCACTTAGAATCAAGTGAGAACCCCACCAAAAAATCACCACCGTTGTCCCTACCTGCAGAGCATGCCTAAGTGCTACCTGAATCTGCTCAACACAACTATAGGCGCAGACCTTGTCCCAAAAGTTTTCCAAATAGTCCTTATTCTGAACGAGGGCTCTCTCCTCAATCGCCAAGGCCTTGAGCGTCTCCATATCCTTGAGATGATCCATCAAGCTAGAAGACAATTGAGAGCCCGCCTCCAACTGGTTCTGATGATAGTCCTTGAATTTTTTCTGAAAGGCAAAAAACAAAAAAGTATAAAGGGGAATCAACAACAAGGCCAATAAAAAGAGCTGCTGAGATTGCCAGATCAGGGCAATACTGAGACTGATTAGAGTAAAACCATCTAAAATCAAGGTCAAACTTAGGGATGCTAAGGCTTCAATAATCTGGTTGGCATCCGTAAAACGGGAAAGAATTTCACCACTGCGACGCGTGGCAAAAAAGCTCATAGGCAAACCAAAAACATGACTGAGATAGTCCTCCAACAACTTCAACGACAGCTGTCGGCTTAAGAGAACCAACGGATACTGTTTGCCGAATTGCAGTAAGGCTTGGAGGCCTGCTGCAAAAAGTAGACAGAGACTTAATTGACTAATCCAATCCATACGGTTTTTAGGCAAAAAAACATCTACAATCCACTGCAAACCATAAGAGGACAGAATGGTGAGCAAGGTCAAACAAAGACTCAGCGTAACAATCGCCCCAAACAGTCTTCGCTCCTGGAACAGCAACCTAAACAGTGACCAAAAGGAGGTCTCCCTCCGCTGCTGAACTTGATACTCCGGTCCTGGCTCAAAAAGCAAGGAAACGCCAGTCCATTCCTTCAAAAACTCAGCTTGGCTATACTCCACCAATCCAACTGTTGGATCCGGGTCTGCAAGGTAAATCCTGCTATCTGTCACTTGATAAACCACATAGTAATGAGGAAATTTCCCCTCCTTGACCACATGAACCAAGACCGGTTTCACCATCACCGCACTTGCTAGATTCTCCAAATCCAATTTCAAAGGTTGGCACATCAACCCCAATGCTTCTCCAGCCTTAACCAAGCCAAAAGCCGTCGTCCCGTTTAACCCCGTCTTGGTCAAGGTTCGTAAATAAGCCAAGGAATAATCCGAACCATAGTAACTTAAAATCATAGCCAAACAAGCTACTCCACAGTCCTTCCAATCCACCTGCATCCGATAATCTTTTTTCGAAAACATAAGCTCCCTCCTACTTATTCATTCGGAAGATAGCGTGGAAAAAAGGCAGCATAATAAGGAGTAAGCCTCTCACTCACAAAACGAAGAAAGGGGCATCTATCCAAAAAAGAGGCTAGTAGCCAATGTCATTAAGTTAGGGCGACTGATAAAGACTTCAATGAAACACAATTGACTGATTGGAACAGAATTCAAGAATCAATTGTGTTTTTTTCGTTTTTTGAGCACAATGAAGATGAGGTTGCTATCCTCTCATTTTTTATTGGCATTTTTCGTATAATCATGCTACTCTATAGCTGAAGCCCCTTACATATCGAGTTGTTTTTCTCCTCTTCGTGGTCCGATGGGGACGTATCGGTGTAAGGTGTCGTTGGACATAGGCTTCTAAATCAGTGGAAGACATTTTTTGACATAGAAGTAATCGACAAGCGTAAGTCATGTCCGTAAAATTGATTTGATAGTCATATTTTCTTTGCCTGTTGGGGACAGTTATAGTTGTTCCACTTTATAATACGTGATAAAATAGAACCATGACATATAGTATTGATTTTAGAAAACGTGTGCTGTCTTTCGTTCAGGAAGGGCACACTCGAACAGAAGCTTGTGAGCT
>NZ_JBTGGE020000024.1:0-29796 GCF_054331515.2 Streptococcus sp. 10F2
ATGAAATCATAACATCCATAAAAACGTCCTCCTAAGCTAATTATATGCTTAAGAGGACGCTTTTACGAATATTTATCGGTTACTGAAAATTTTCAATAGGGAGTTTTCTTCATGCGTTTGTCGTGGAGTTTTGTTTGTCTTATTGAAAAAAGCGAAGAAATATTATAAAATGAAGATGTAACATAAACGAAAGGAAAAGTAACAGAAATGACATCTATGAACAACGGATCGCAGCAACGTTTTTCAATTCGCAAGTATTCTTTTGGAGTTGCTTCAGTTCTCATTGCTAGTTTTGCTTTTGTGGGGGGACAGGTACAGGCGGACAGTCTCACAGAAGTTTCGACAGAAACTGCAAGTATAGTTTCCAATGATGTCAAGGCGACAAGCTAGATGGAGTCAGAGGTTGTGACTGGAGAAATATCAAGTGAAACAAGAGAACTTGATAGCCCAACAGTAGATTCTGTGCCATCTGTTACCTCTGCTAGCTCTATTTCAAGTGAGAATGCATTAGAGAATAATGAACCTACGACTTTGCAGTCATCTAGAGCAGTAGAAAATCCTACTTCTTTCAAATATTCAAGTCAGGATCGGTCTATTTCAACCGTTTCTAGAAGTTTAGCCTCTAGTCCATAAACAGATTTACCAAGTTCTGGAACTTATGTATTTCAAGAGACAGCCAATGTTCAGAATCTTCCTGAACTTTCTAGTCCGGTTCTTGCGGTTTATGACAAGGGGCAGTCTGTAAAATACGATAGTATTGTAAGTAATGAAAACCGATTATGGTTGTCTTATATTAGCCGAACTGGTTTTCGTCGCTATGTAGTTCTTCCAGCTCAGAATACTTCAGGCCAGACAACAGATTCCGCGGTTGCCAATACCTTGAATGCGTTAGCTCCTCGAGGGACTTATACTTTTAGTAAGACTGCAGGTGTGAAAAATGAGGCTCGGATTGCGAGTCCAGATATTGCGACCTACAAACCTGGGCAGTCTGTTCGCTACGATCGTGTCCTTACGGCGGATAATCACAGGTGGATTTCTTACATTTCTTATTCTGGAACTCGTCGTTATGTAGCTATTGGCGGAGTTAGTGAAGCAAAGAAACCTGTAAGTTCGAAAGTTGAGGTGGAGAAGACAAACACTACAACAAATGTATCCTCTGCTGGTAAGGATGTTTCGACTTCAAAACCATCTAGAGTAGTGGAAAATGTTAATTCCTCCAAAAAAACAAGTCAAACTCAGACTAATTCAGCAGTTCCTACAACTGTAGGAACTAGTTCACAAAAAGATTTGCCAAGTTCTGGAAGCTATGTATTTCAAGAGAAAGCAAATGTTCAGAATGCTCCTGATTCAGCAGGAGCTAATACCCCAACTGCCTTAGCTCCTCAAGGGATTTATACTTTTAGTAAGACTATAGGTGTGAAAAACGAAGCTCGAGTTGCGAGTCCAGATATTGCGACCTACAAGCCTGGACAGTCTGTTCGCTACGATCGTGTCCTTACGGCGGATAATCATAGATGGATTTCTTATATTTCTTATTCTGGAACTCGTCGCTATGTAGCTATTGGCGGAGTTACTGAAGCAAAGAAACCAGTAATCTCGAAAGTTGAGGTGGAGAAGACAAACACTACGACAAATGTATCCTCCACTAGTAAGGATGTTTCGACTTCAAAACCATCTAGAGTAGTAGAAAATGCTAAGGCCTCCAAAAAAACAAGTCAAACTCAGACTAATTCAGCAGTTCCTATAACTGTAGGAACTAGTTCACAAAAAGATTTGCCAAGTTCTGGAAGCTATGTATTTCAAGAGAAAGCAAATGTTCAGAATGCTCCTGAACTTTCTAGTCCTGTTCTTGCGACTTATAACAAGGGACAATCTGTAAAATATGACAGCATTGTGAGTAATGAGAACCGCTTATGGTTGTCTTATATTAGTCGCACTGGTGTCCGTCGCTATGTAGCTCTTCCAGTTCAGAAGACTTCAGTTCCAACGACAGTTTCCACTTCAGCAGGAGCTAATACTGCAACTGCCTTAGCTCCTCAAGGGACTTATACTTTTAGTAAGATTGCAGGTGTGAAAAACGAGGCTCGAATTGCGAGTCCAGATATTGCGACCTATAAACCTGGACAGTCTGTGAGCTACGATCTTGTTCTTACAGCCGATAACCATAGATGGATTTCTTACATTTCTTATTCCAAAGTTCGTCGTTATGTGGCCGTTGAAGAGCTTACCCAACCAAGCCAATCAGTAACTTCAGAAGTTAAGGTGGGAACAACAGGGACAAATTCACAAACTACTGCAGGGGTAGCTATTCCTTTACGTTATCATAAAACTGTCAATGGAAAAACATTTACCTTAGTCGGTGGATTTGAACCAACAATCAATAAGTTAAAAGAGTTAGTGCAAGCTATTCGAAGTCTTGAAGTCCAAGGATATAATATGGGCTTTTCGATGATTGATGTAGTTACCAAAAAAGGGATTGAATATAGGGCTGATCAGACCTATTATTCTGCAAGTACGATTAAAGGTCCATTTGTCGCAAGTCTGGCATCGATGAATCCAAGAAGTATGAGTCAAAGTAAAGCGACTATGCTAGCGGTTCTTACCCAATCTAGTAATGAGGGATATAAGCAACTTCGTACAATCTATGGTGCATCTAGTATCTATAATTGGGCAAGAGAGGCTAGATTGAGTGAAGGGAAAGTTCAAGCGCTTTATCCTTATTTGACCCCGCGTGATTTGATGGGACTTTGGAATCAAAATTATAAATACTTTACTAATAGTGCTCAAGGTCATGAAGTTGCTACTTGGTTTGAAAAACCAAATCTTTCACCTATAAAATCAGTCCTAGGTTCACATTATAAAACATTTAGTAAGGCTGGTTGGATCGGTGGCTGGGGTTATCATGCAGCTAACGATGCAGGTATTGTTCGTACACCTAAAGGTGATTATATTGTATCAATCATGTCAAATGCAGATGGAAAATTGGGGCTTTTGAATCCAGTGGTGAGAGCTCTAAATGAGATTCATAAACAAATTTAGTATTCAGATAATTTTTTAGAAACTACTTTTCTTGTAAAAAATTAGTATTGAAGTTTAAACTGAATGAATATTGAATACAGATGAAGCTTTATGCACTTAGATAAGATCAAAGAAGGTCTTGTTTCAAGTAGATCAGAAATTAAGATAAAAGAAAATGAGGCTGGGTAAAAACGAACCATTTTAGGCTTCGCTTGAAGTTTGAATAGCTAAAAACAGCTTAGAACTAACGTTTCTAATGACGTAATTCTAAGCTGTTTTCTATTTCTAAGACTTTTTGCCCAGCCTCGTTTTTAGTGATTCTTGGTTTAACGTCCAAGGATTTTTTTCATTACTTGTATAAATTTAGCTTTTAGAGGAGAAGGATAGTAGATAAATGTTCCTGTTTTTTGTTGAATGTAACCATTAAAGTTTTGTTTAAAACGAAGAACTCCATCTTGACCATCAAATTCCCCCATAATACCTAGAAGATTGTAGTGAGAGATATTCCGTTTGATAGCTTCTTTCATGGCATATTCTTGAAGTAAAGTGGGAGCGTAGAATTTATTGAATTCAGGGTAAGAGCCAGAGAAGAGATAGACAACTTCTTTTGGCATATAGAGGAAGAGAGAAGCGGCTAGTAGTATATCTTTGGAGCCATATTTTGAGATAAAGTCCTGAGCCTCTGTTAGTCGAACCTCAAAGGTTTCGAGCTGTGAGCGGAATTCTCGCAATTGGTTGTCCCGTTTGGTACTAGCTGGTCGAGCTTCTAAGTTAGCAATTTTTTGAGCTAAGTTTTGATGTCCTTTTTGGATTTCTTGGGCATATTCTTGAAAATTTAAGAAGGCTGCCATAAATTCAGCTCGTTCTCCAAAACTATCAAAGAAATATTCGTAATAAGAGATGTCTTTATCAGAAAAATTTCGACGTTGTGAAGTCGCTTCTGTGACATTTTTGAACAGTGAGAGTTCCTCTCTAGTTAGTGGTCGTAGTTTAATACCAAAAGTATTGGCTTTCTTGACAAGCGCTTTTCCATTTTTTGTAAAGGAGTTTAAGAGAGTTTTTTCATCAAGATCTGTTAAGTCCTTTAGGTAAATCCAATTGGGTGCAGAGGAGGAGTAACCTGTTTGGAAGCCTTGGAATTGATACCCTAACTCTGTTAATAAGTCTAGTTCAGAGGTATTTGGATTTCCAAGCGGCTGACCGACAGAATCATATTCTTGATAGGTGCTTTCAGGAAAGAGAACTAGTTCTAGAGCTCCCTTATCTTTAGCATAAGCTTTTAAAGCTTGATAGAAAGGCTTTAAACCTTTGGAGTCCAATACTAGGGGACCAAGTACAATCTCCATATGTAGTCCACCTGTCATGGGCATTGTTTGGATCATGGCTGCAACTTGGATTTGATCGCTTTCTTTATAGGCCAAGAATTCGATAGTATAGCCTCGTTTTTCTAAGAGACTAGCCATTTCTGGGCTCTGCATGTAGGAGCGTTTTTCAACATTTAGCTGTTCAAATTCTTGGGAAGTTATCGTCTCTAACATGAAATTTATTTCCTTATTTTTTTTCGAAGTTTAAGTGCGAAGCTAGCCAGCGAGTATAGGGGACTGGTAGGTAAATCAAATTCACCGACAAATTCTTCAATGACAGGGGAAAGATTTTTCTTAAAGTTATACAGCCCACCATCAAGATTGTTTTCAATTCCACCGAGGTTTTGCCAATTTTTTCCACGCTGGAAACTGTGTTTGGCAGTTTCCAACCAGGTTAAAATTGGAGCTTGGTAACGACCGAAATCGTTATTCATTCCCGCATAGATATTTTCGGCTGTTGGTCCATACTCCAAGGTTAAGGTAGCTGCAAGAGGTACCTTTGTTCCATATTTTTCCTGCATTTGGGTTAAAAAGACTAATTCTGATTGAATTCGTTCTTGGTCTTTTTGGTTTTGTAGAACCTTATTTTGGCGAGTTTGATCTGTAAAACTAGCTGCTTCCTTCTCTTTCTGGAAGAGCTCAGTTTGTAATTTTTGGATCCGATTGGTTAGGTTCAGAAAAGCCATTGTGATGAAGCTATCATCGCCATACGTAGAAAGTAGTTTTTGGTAGTAGTCCCTTCCGCGTAGGGAGATTTGCTTGCGTATCTCAGTTTGTTTCATTAAATCTACGAAGTAATCTAGTAGCTCTTCACCTCCAAACTGGATCTCAATGCCCTTGTTTTTAGCGGTGCGAATAGTTTGCTTGCTTTTCTTTGGCAAGTTGCTTTCTTCAAAAAAGGCACTGTAAATATTGGCATGGAAGCGAGGTTGGATTGTTTCCTCGAGTTCCTCGCTAGGTCCTAACCATTTTGCACCTGCTGTATGGAGGTGTTTCAGGGCTACTTGTGTTTGTGGATCTTGTTCAACAGTTCCATCTGGAAAGGTTTTAGTGAGAAATAGACTGGGATCAAATTTGACAAAGATAGCCTTATGTTTTTTAGCCCGTTCTTTGAGAGTTTCTAGGACATAGCTGACTAATTCTTGATTCTGGTAGTCCATAATCGGTCCGCGGGGGGTATAGAGCATGGTAAATCCTAGAGGTAGGGGGCGAATTAAGATGAGGACTGCAGCCACAATTGTTTCAGATTGATCACGTATGACCAGTCGCTCACTCTTCCAATTATCTTTAATGCTAGCCCAAGAGCTACTCTGAAGGAGGTTTGCTTGGGGATGCTGACGAATAAAGGCATCAAATTCTTCAGTAGGAATATTGATTTGGTAGTGGTACATAAATAAAACCTCCTTCCGTGGTGTATCTGTGATTAGTGTCGATTTCGTAATTGTTTACGAATAGTGTAAGCTGTGTTGGATAATTTATAGAGTAGTTTATTAACCGGAATATTAAATTCCCCGATAAACTCCTCGATTTTGGGATTAAAATTCGATTTGAACTTGGTTAAGCCATCGTCCAAGCTTCCTTCGACTCCTCCCATGTTGGCCCAGATAATGCCATCTTCATAAGCATCTTGGAATACCTGTGGATAGAGAATATACTGAGGATAAAATTTCTTAAAGTTTTCGTCCATACCCGCATAAAGCATCTCCATGACATTACCAAAGGAAACAGATAGGATTCCGGCGATGATTAGTTCCTCTTCACCTGGGAAACGCTCCACAAACCCTTGGAATTCTTTGATATATTTTTCTACAGATTCTTTCTGTTGGGTCAGTTTTGTTAAACGTTTTTTCTGATGAGGCTCTGTTTGAGCTAACTCAGTTTCAATTTGTGCTAATTGTTCGTGGTACTGGGCTAAACGTCCTGGGAGGTTGACTTTTGCGACATGAAGTCGAGCATCGTCGCCATAGATGGTCATCATTTTGCGAAAATAGTCTTGATTACGCAGAGAGACTCCTTTGCGGTTTTCAGTTAATTCCACAATCTTAGAGAATTTTTTAAGGTCATCCATCGTTCCTCTTGTAGCGATGACCCCACGATTTTTGGCATCCTTCATTAATCGGCGGGTATGTTTGGGGAAGCTTGGAGACATATCTTCTTTGGTGTAGACATTGGCCTGAAAGCGAGGTTGAATACTGTCTGCCATTGTTTGTGTTCGTCCAGTCCATTCGCATCCAGCTTGAATAAGATTTTCAATCGCTAGCAAGCTTTCAGAATTGTCGTCACTGTCGTCTCCGATTGCAAATTGTTTGAGAAGTAAAGCTGGGTCGAATTTAACAAAGAGTGCACGCTTGGTTTTTCCGAATTCTTTTAAGGAGTTCATGACAAAAGTAACGAGTTCTAGGTTGCTGTAATCCATGATCGGTCCTCTGGGAATATAGAGCATGGTAAAACCTAGGGGAAGCGGTTTGATTAAGATGGAAGCAGAGGCTACTAAGATTCCATCTTGGTAAAAACCGATACGTTCATTTCCCCAATTGTCCTTAATCTTTGCCCAGTTAGAGCTCTGGAGTAGGTTGGTCTGTTTGCTTGCCTTGGTAAAAGCATCATGCTCTTCGGCAGGTATTCCGATTTGATACGTATACATTAGTTCAAGACCCACTTTCTAATAGCATAAGCTACGCCAGACTCTTGATTGGACTTGGTGATATGTTTGGCGATTTGTTTGACCTTGGGATTACCATTCTCCATGACGACGGGGTGGCCGACGACTTCTAGCATGGCTAAGTCATTTTCTTCGTCCCCGATGGCCATGGCTTGCTCCATTGTGAAGCCCAGTTCTTGAGCCAATTGTTGAATGGCCCGCCCTTTATTGGCACTCTTTTTTAGAATCTCTAAATAAAAAGGTGTAGATTTGACGATGGTGAAACGATCATAGAATTCTGCTGGCAACTTGGCAATCGCAGCGTCTAATATCTCTGGTTCATCAATATACATGGTTTTGATGATTTCTTTGCCTGCCATCTCTTCTGGAGTTCGATAGAAGATGGGCATATTGACCAATTGGGATTCATGGACGGTGTATTTACCGATATTCCGGTTGGCCGTAAAAATCCCTTCTTTGGTGATGGCGTGCATGTGGACACCAAGAAGACGAGAGTAGTATTCAATATCTAGATAATCTTGGTAGGTTAGGATATCTTTGACCAATTCTTGACCAGTCGCAGCATCTTGTACGAGGGCTCCATTGAAGGTGATAACATAATGCCCAGGTTTGTTGAGTTCTAATTCCTGGAGGAGGTGCTGTACTCCGGCAACTGGCCGACCAGTGGCAATAACGACCTGCACTCCAGCCTGGCTAGCATCACGGACGGCGTCTTTTACTTCCTGTGTGATTTTTTTATCGGGTGTGATTAAGGTTCCGTCGATATCAACGGCAATTAATTTGATACTCATTCTCTAGGTTCTCCATAAATAAAGCTATCGTTTTTAATGTAGGATCGGAAGGTTTTTCCTTGAAAGGAAAAGAGATCATTCTCGCCCAGCATTTCCTTGGGGAAATAAAAGCGATGGTCTCCGTAGCGAGTTCCAGTTAAAGCCTGGACCAAGGGGGATAGACTTGAAAGTTCTTTTAAGCTGCCATCTTTCTGTAGGATTTCAATTTGAGTCTTAGAACGTCCTTCAGAAGGTCGATAGATGTCGTAGGGCAAATCGAAGTTGCGGTGGATAGCTGTGTAATAAACAGGATCAAAGCCGACCTCTTGAACCAGCTTCCGAAGTATTTCAAGGTGCTCCTCGTCTTCTTTCTCAAAGAGGACGGACTTGAAGACATGCCGGTTGATGATTCGCTGAGCCAAGTCTGAAAGAATCTTGTCGGGGCTACTCATCCAAGATTGGAAATAGGTGGACAAAACACCATCGTCCAGTGCCAGATAATCTTCCAAGCTCACTTCTTCCTGGAAGAAAGGAAGAAGGCGAGGGGAAGAATAGGCAAAGTAATCGCGATAATCAGGGAATAGTTTCCGAGCCCGTTCCAAGAGTTTGTGGAGGAGGACCTCCATGGCTCGTGTTGCGGGGTGGAAGTAGATTTGCATATACATTTGGAAGCGACTGACAATGTAATCTTCAACGGCGTGAAGCCCATTTCGTTGAAAGGCGATTCCGTTGGCAACAGGTCTCATGACTCGTAGAATTCGTGTCAAATCAAATTCCCCATAGTGAGTTCCGGTAAAATAGGAGTCGCGTAGGAGGTAGTCCATGCGGTCGACATCGATTTGACTGGAAATAAGTTGTACGACCTGTTTATTGGGGTAAGAGTGGTCAATCACACTGGCCACTTTTTCAGGAAAGTCGGGTGCTACCTGAAGTAAAATTTGGTGTACCTGACTGCTAGGATCTAGAATAATCCGTTGGGTCATGAGTTCATGATCGGTATGGAAAAGCCCTTCAAAAGTATGAGAGTAGGCCCCATGTCCAATATCATGAAGTAAAGCTGCAGTCATGGTTAGGAGATTTTCGTGTGGATCCCAAATCTCTGGATAGGACTCCGTAAAATTCTGTGTGACTTGACGAGCTAACTCATAGACTCCGAGGCAGTGTGAAAAACGGCTATGTTCGCCCCCATGAAAGGTGAAACTGGAGGTTCCCAGCTGTTTGATTCGACGTAGCCGTTGAAATTCTTTGCTGTTAATCAATTGATAAATAATAGGGTGATTAACATGAATGTAGTTGTGAATTGGATCTCGAAAAACCTTTTCAATCATAGCAACATTTTACCACAAATTCATCAATTCCCCTAATTCCAACTAGACTGAGGGTCTCCATTTGGGAATCGATTTTGTTTTTGATAGAATAGGGATAAGAAAAACGAAAAAGGGGAAGTTATGTCAAAGAAATGGACATCGGAGATGATTCTTTCCTGGTATGAAACCATGGTCCGTATTCGCCAATTTGAGAATATCCTAGATGATTACAATAGTCAGGGGAAGGTCTATGGAACAACTCACTTATATAATGGAGAAGAAGCGATAGCCACAGCAATTTTGTCCCTAGCGAATCCAGATGATTTTGCTTTATCAACCCATCGCAATCATGGGCATGCCATTGCAAAGGGACTCTCGACCAAGGCTATGTATGCGGAAATTTTTGGTCGTCAATCGGGGACCAATCGTGGTCGTGCAGGCTCGATGCAAATTTCGGATTTCTCCAAAGGATTTATTGGCGGGAATGGTATTGTGGGAGGGAATTTTCCCATTGCTTTGGGTTTGGCCAAGGCTATTCAAATGGATGCGAGAGACCAGATAGTACTGTGTTTTTCGGGTGATGGAGCTACCAATCAAGGCACCTTTCATGAAAGTCTTAACTTAGCCAGTGTGTGGAAATTACCGATTGTATTTGTAATTGAGAATAACCAGTATGCCATGTCTTCTTATACGGATCATATGACTGCAGGTGATATTGTCACACGGGGACATCATTACGATATGAAGAGTCTCAAGGTCAACGGGCAGGATATTTTTGCAGTTGCAGAAGCATTTCTTCAGGCGCGTGAGGCTCTGAAGAACGGGCCGGTGTTGATGGAGGTGACAACCTATCGTTTCCGGGGGCATTCTCGCTCAGATAAAGAGGACTACCGTACCAAGGATGAATACTTGAACTACCAGGATCCGATTCTTGCTTTAAGAGGCTTTATTTTAAGTGAAGGGTATTATACCCAAGATGAACTAGCCTTTTTGGAAGAATCTATCTATCAAACGTTAATGGAAGAAGCAGCAGAAGCTTTTAGGAGCCCAGCTGCAGAATAAAAAGGTCAAGCAAATGGAAAAAGAAAGACAGATCAGTTTTTTGGAAGCGGTTCGAGAAGCCCAAAAACAAATCTTAGAGATGGACCCAAGAGCCTTTGTATTAGGGGAGGATATTGGTATTTATGGAGGTGGATTTGGCGCAACGAAAGGACTGATTGAGCAGTTTCCCGACCGCGTGTTAGAAACCCCCATTTCAGAAGCCGCGATGACAGGGGTTGCTATGGGGGCTGCGATTCTAGGTAAACGTCCAATCATGGAAATTCAATTCTCTGATTTTCTGACAGTAGCGATGGATCAAGTGGTTAATCAAATGGCTAAAATTGCCTACACCTCTTGTGGAAGTATGACGGCACCTGTGGTTGTGCGAGCTGCTTCAGGGGGAGGAACAGGAGCTGGAACCCAGCATTCCCAAAGCTTGGAAGCTTGGTTTGCTCATGTTCCGGGGCTCCAAGTAGTGATGCCTAGTAATCCCTATGATGCTAAAGGATTAGTGATGGCAGCAGTGGTTAGCCCAGATCCTGTCTTGGTTCTGGAGCCTAAGTCCCTCTATAAGACAATTGGATATGTTCCAGAGGAGGCTTATGAAGTGGAGTTGGGCAAGGTTAAGGTCATCCAAGAGGGAGAAGATTTAACGATTATTGCCCTTGGTGCTATGCTTCCTCTCGTTCAAGAAGCTTTAGAGAGCCTACCCTACCAAGTGACCTTGGTCGATTTAGTAACAATCAGTCCCTTGGACCGTCAAGGATTGTTGGAGGCAGCTATGAAATCGGATAAAACTCTGATTGTAACAGAGAGTTATGGGGATTTCGGAGTGGCAGCAGAGATTATGGCTTCCCTTGTGGAACTGGGCTATCAAGGTCGCCTCAAACGCTTAACGAGCCTTTTCAGTCCAATACCGGCAGCCCAAAGTCTGGAAAACCAAGTTCGACCAAGTGTTGATAAGATTTGTCAAACCATTGAGGAGTTTTACCGTGAAGATTGAGATAACCAATTATATTCAAGTTGGTGACCAAAATGAAGTGGTCCACCAAGCCTATGAAGCTGAACAACGACAAAAAGGAGATTTTACCTATTTCCTTTATAAAAATGAGGAAGGGGAAAAGGTAGTCCTCAAGTTTAAAGAGGATGAGCTAGTCATGACACGTTTTAGTCAACCCCAGTCCATTATGCGTTTTGTCGATCAAAAACAAGTCCCTGTTGGTATTCATACACCGATGGGCTTGCAGCAGTTTATCAGCCAAACAGATGCTTACCAATTAGATTTAGTCGAGCAGAGCCTTACCATGACCTATCAATTGTTGGCAGCTGATGGAGAGTCTGTCTTTGCTCACTATGATTTCCGCCTTACCTGGAAAACGGAGTAGAACCTGATTAGTGGTGGCTTTTCAGAGTTGCAACTTGCGATTGTCTAGAAGATTTGATACAATACTATAGATATCAAGGGAGTAGCTAACGGTTCTACCGTGACAAGGTCGTCAATCCGAAAGAAATTTCCGGCCTTGGATGAAATAGCGAGACTTGTTCAATAAAACAAGTCTCTTTTTGTTGCCAAAAAGAGACTGGAAAGAGGAGAGTTTTGTCAAAAGAACAAAAACGAGTTGCCTTTTTTACCAAGAGTCCCGAGGAAACACTGAATCTCGTCGACTCTAAGTTAGAAGGTCTGTCAACGGCTCAGGCAAAAGAACGTCTAGAGCAATTTGGTGCCAATGAGTTGGACGAAGGGAAGAAAAAGACCCTCCTCCAAAAATTCCTAGAGCAATTTAAAGACTTGATGATTATCATTCTTTTGATTGCTGCCGCCTTGTCAGTAATCACTTCTGGTGGACATGATATTGCGGATGCCCTCATTATTTTGGCCGTAGTTGTCATTAATGCCATGTTTGGTGTTTACCAGGAAGGAAAGGCAGAGGAGGCAATTGAAGCTCTCAAGAATATGTCTACACCTGCGGCGCGTGTTCTACGTGATGGGAATGTTACGGAGATTTCTTCGAAAGAACTAGTACCAGGAGATATTGTTCTTCTTGAAGCAGGAGATGTTGTCCCAGCAGACATGCGTTTGTTGGAGGCTAATTCGTTAAAAATTGAAGAGGCTGCTCTGACAGGGGAGTCTGTTCCAGTTGAAAAAGACTTGGCTGCTAGCCTAGCTGAAGATGCTGGGATTGGAGATAGGGTTAATATGGCCTTCCAAAATTCCAATGTGACCTATGGTCGTGGAATGGGGGTTGTTGTTAATACCGGTATGTATACTGAAGTTGGTCATATTGCAGGTATGTTGCAAAACGCAGATGAAACCGCAACACCGTTGAAAGAAAATCTGAACCAGCTATCTAAATTCTTAACTTTTGCTATTTTAGGGATTGCAGCAGTGACCTTTGTAGTCGGTGTTGTTTTCCGAGGTCAACCTTGGTTGGAAGGCTTGATGACAGCCGTAGCCTTGGCGGTTGCAGCTATTCCAGAAGGTTTACCAGCTATTGTAACCATTGTTTTGGCATTGGGAACTCAGGTTTTAGCTAAACGAAATGCCATTGTTCGAAACTTGCCAGCCGTTGAGACTCTTGGATCCACGGAGATTATTGCCAGTGATAAGACTGGTACCTTAACCATGAACAAGATGACAGTTGAGAAAGTCTTCTATGATGGTGAACTTCATGATTCAACGGATGACCTCGAGCTTGGCTTAGATTTGCCAGTTCTTCGCTCTGTTGTCTTGGCCAATGACACAAAGATTGATGCGGATGGAAATCTCATCGGAGATCCGACTGAAACAGCCTTTATTCAATATGCTTTGGACAAGGGCTTGGATGTGACCGCTTATTTGGAAAAATTCCCACGGGTTGCAGAGTTGCCATTTGATTCGGATCGCAAACTCATGTCAACCGTTCACCCCTTGGAAGATGGTCGTTTCCTTGTAGCGGTGAAAGGAGCGCCGGATCAACTCTTAAAACGTTGTGTCAGTCGTGATAAGGCTGGAGAAGTAGCTCCGATTGATGAGACAGTTAGCCAGTTGATTGCCCAAAATAACTCTGCAATGGCTAAGGAAGCCCTGCGGGTTCTTGCAGGTGCTTATAAGATCATCGATGCTGTTCCAGAAGACTTGACTTCTGAGAACTTGGAGAATGATTTGATCTTCACTGGTTTGATTGGAATGATTGACCCAGAACGGGCGGAAGCAGCAGAAGCGGTGCGTGTGGCTAAAGAAGCCGGCATTCGTCCAATCATGATTACAGGTGACCACCAAGATACGGCTGAAGCAATTGCCAAACGTTTGGGGATCATTGATCCTGCAGATACAGAAGATCATGTCTTGACTGGTGCCGAACTTAACGAATTATCTGACGAGGAATTCGAAAAAGTAGTTGGTCAGTATTCGGTTTATGCACGCGTGTCTCCTGAACACAAGGTGCGGATTGTGAAAGCATGGCAAAACCAAGGTAAGGTTGTAGCCATGACTGGGGATGGCGTTAACGATGCGCCAGCCCTCAAGACAGCCGATATCGGTATCGGAATGGGGATTACTGGTACAGAGGTTTCTAAAGGAGCGTCTGATATGGTTCTTGCGGATGATAACTTCGCAACCATTATCGTGGCGGTTGAAGAAGGTCGGAAGGTCTTCTCCAATATCCAGAAAACCATTCAATACCTCCTTTCTGCCAATACGGCTGAGGTCTTGACCATCTTCTTGGCAACCCTCTTTGGATGGGATGTTTTGGAACCTGTCCACCTCTTGTGGATTAACTTGGTTACAGATACCTTCCCAGCGATTGCCCTTGGAGTTGAGCCAGCAGAACCAGGTGTCATGCAGCACAAGCCTCGTGGCCGTAATTCCAGCTTCTTCTCTGGTGGGGTACTCAGTTCCATTGTTTACCAAGGTATTCTTCAAGGTCTCCTTGTTTTAGCGGTGTACTGGTACGCTATTCAAAATCCAGTGCACGCTGGATACGAAGCCATCCATGCTGATGCCTTGACCATGGCCTTTGCGACCCTTGGTTTGATCCAATTGGTACATGCCTTTAACGTTAAATCTGTTTACCAATCTGTCTTTACCGTCGGACCATTTAAGTCTAAGACCTTTAACTGGTCCATCGTTGTTTCCTTTGTGCTACTTGCAGCTACAATTGTTGTGAAGCCTTTGGAAAAAATCTTCCACGTAACAGAACTGAACTTGGAACAATGGACTGTTGTCCTTATTGGAAGTGTCCTCATGTTGGTGATTGTTGAAGTGGTTAAATGGATCCAACGCCGGATGGGTCTGGATAAAAACGCTATTTAAAAAGATTTGAACTAAAAAAGCAGTGGACAGTTCCTTGAGATAGGATCTGCTCACTGCTTTTTGTGCTTTTTCAAAAACGCTTTAACCGTTGTCAGGTTAGACTCTCTGAGATTCTAGTTGAAAACTGGAAGTATACTTCCAATTAAGGGGGATGGAAATGTATCAGAGATCGTTTTATTTAAAAAAAGTGCTTGACTTTAAAGATACTGATTTTATTAAAGTTATAACTGGGGTTAGACGGTGTGGGAAATCGGTCCTATTAATGCAGTATAAAGATTATTTATTAGAGTCAGGGATTAAGGAAGAAAACATCATCTATCTAAATTTAGAAAGTTTTGAAAATCAATTAATCACTACAGCAGAAGAGTTTAGAGAGACTATTTTGGATGTCATCCCTAAAAATAATGATCCATTTTATGTATTGGTGGATGAAATTCAATTTGTTGAGGGATGGCAAAGGGTTATCAATGGATTGCGGGTTAGTTATAATTGTGATATTACGATAACAGGTTCCAATGCCAAGTTATTATCTGGAGAGTTGGCTACCTTACTGAGTGGCAGATACGTAGAGATTGAAGTCTATCCTTTTTCCTTCAAAGAATTTCTAGCTGTGAAAGGGATTGATGAAAAATCTAGAGAGGTTGATATTGCTTATAGAGAGTATGAGAAGTATGACGGATTTCCAGGTGTTGTCTTGTCGAATGAATACTTAAAGGAGAGTATCCTCTCTGGGATATATGATTCTATTTTATTAAATGACATTGCAACAAGGGGAAGAATCAGAGATACTCAGATGCTTAAAAATATTGTTTCGTATTTAGCGGATAATGTTGGACAACTCGTTAACCCTAGTAAAATTGTTAATGTATTAAAAAATGAAAAAATCGAAGTTTCGAACCATACAATGGTACGGTATTTAGAACTATTAAAAGACGCATTTCTATTTTATGAAACAAGGTCTTATGATATTAGAGGAAAGGCTCTTTTAAGAAGCAATGCAAAATACTTTATGGTTGATAATGGATTAAGGAACTACGCTGTAAGTTTTAGCAATAGTAATCAAGGGAATCGATTGGAGAATATTGTTTTTGTGGAATTATTAAGAAGAGGCTATAACGTCAATGTTGTAAGATTAGATGACAAAGAGATAGATTTTATTGCCAAGAAGGGTGAGATGGTTGAATACTACCAAGTTGCCTACCAAATTCCAGAAAATAGTCATGAAACAGATAATTTGTTGTTAATCAAAGACAACTTCAAGAAAACCTTGATAACGGGTAGGTATGAAGGAGTGAATGAGATTGATGGGATAAAGGTTGATTACATTGTTGATTGGCTCATGAATGAGGACAGCGTTAGTGAGTGATTACTAGAGGTTGGTTTCCTTATGTCATTTGCATACTAGATTTCAAACGATGATTGTATTTGACTTATTCGTAAAACCACGAATCTTTTAGGTTCGTTGAAAGTAGAAAGTGTGGATTTCCTATTCTTTTTGGTGGGAATTTTTGAAATGTCGTTGACGAAAAGTCAGAAATATCGTATGATAGGAAAAATCTATCTGAGAGGATCAATCATGGAAACCCTATTAAATCTGCCCAAAGTGGAGCTACATTGCCATTTAGATGGCTCTGTTGACCTTTATGCTCTAAGCCGTCTTTACCAATCGGAAGGTCTCAATAAAAAGGAGGAGGAGCTTCTAAAGGAGGCGGTAGCGCCAGCCAACTGTTTGAATTTAACCGAGTATTTGCGGTGTTTTCCTGTGACCACCAAGGTCTTGGCTTCTGAGCGAGCGATGATCATTGCGGTGCTTAGTGTAGCCAAGCAGGCTGCGGCGGAGGGTGTTCGGTATTTGGAAATTCGTTTTTCACCGGATTTCATTCAAACACCGACTTTTACCATGGAGCAAGTAGTGCAAGCAGCTATTGAGGGAGTTAGGCTAGCGCAGGCAGTTTATCCCATCCGTCTAGGTTTAATTCTTTGTATGATGCGGGGACGGTCTGAGGCAGTTAATCGTCAAGTACTCGGTTTAGCTGAGAAATATCTAGGGCAAGGTGTGGTAGCCCTTGACGTAGCAGGAGATGAGAGTAAGTATCCGATGCCCCTTTTTCAGGACTTATTTCTAGAAGCGAGGGCAGCAGGTATTCCCTTTACAGCTCATGCAGGGGAAACAGGAAATCTGGATAATGTCCTTTGGGCAGTGGATTATGGAGCACGTCGCATTGGGCATGGAATTGCCTTAATTAAGGATCTATCCCAAGCAGAAGCCTTGAAATCGGAGGGAATCTTGCTTGAAATGTGCCCGATTTCTAACTTGCAGACAGGAGCCTCTGTCTCTTGGGAAACCTATCCATTTGCTGTGTTTCGGGAAACTGGACTAGCCGTCAGTATTAATACGGATAATCGGACGGTGTCCTCTAGCAGCTTGACTCAAGAGTTTGGTATTTTGGATGCCCAAGTAGGCTCCTTGACAGTGGGGGATGTGTATCAGATTACCCGTGATAGTGCCCAGGCAGCCTTTTTGCCGGAAGCGGATAAGCTAGCCTTACTGAGTGAGTTGGATCAGGCCTATCAGGCCTTTGACCTAAAGGCTTCTTTACGTTAAAATAGGGTGAAGAATCTTGAGGAGGATGCAGAATGGATAATGCAGAAATTCGGCAGCGCTTGGCTGCCAATCGTGAAAAAATAACATCTTTTAGGGGGTCTCTTTGACTTAGAGGCTTTAGAGGAAGAAATTGCACAATTGGAGCACCAGATGACCCATCCTGATTTTTGGAATGATAATCAGGCGGCGCAGAAGGTGTCTCAAGAATTGAATGAGCGTAAGCAAACCTATGACAATTTCCATCAAATGGAGGAGTTGGCGGACGAGTCCGAATTGCTCTTTGAATGGCTAAGTGAGGATGAGAGTCTTCAGGAGGAGCTACTGGAGAAATTGGAAGATTTAGAGCAACGGATGACCCAGTATGAAATGACCTTGCTCCTATCTGAGCCTTATGACCATAACAATGCGATTTTGGAAATTCATCCAGGTTCGGGTGGAACTGAGGCTCAGGATTGGGGTGATATGTTACTGCGCATGTATACCCGTTTCGGGAATGCCAATGGTTTTAAAGTTGAGACCTTGGATTACCAAGCTGGAGATGAAGCCGGGATTAAGAGTGTTACCCTCTCTTTTGAAGGCCCGAATGCTTACGGCTTGCTTAAATCAGAGATGGGGGTTCACCGCCTTGTTCGGATTTCGCCTTTTGATTCTGCCAAGCGTCGCCATACCTCCTTTACATCTGTCGAAGTAATGCCAGAGTTAGACGATACCATTGAGGTAGAGATTCGTGATGATGAAGTTAAAATGGACACCTTCCGTTCAGGAGGAGCTGGTGGACAAAACGTCAATAAAGTATCGACCGGGGTTCGATTGACCCACATCCCAACCGGGATTGTGACCCAGTCCACAGTAGATCGGACCCAATACGGGAACCGAGATCGGGCTATGAAATTATTACAAGCAAAACTCTATCAACTTGAACAAGAGAAAAAGGCAGCTGAAGTTGATGCCCTTAAAGGTGATAAAAAAGAAATTACCTGGGGGAGTCAAATCCGCTCCTATGTCTTTACTCCTTACACCATGGTGAAAGATCACCGTACAGGCTATGAAGTGGCCCAGGTGGATAAGGTCATGGACGGGGATTTGAATGGCTTTATGGACGCCTATCTCAAATGGAGAATCCAGTAATTGAATAGCATATGAGGAATGTGTGAGTCGGGAAATGTTAAAAATTTCGAGTCACAGATTCCTCTTTTTTAGATAGGTTGATAGTCTTTCATGTGTTATAATTTAGACACTATGAAAAGGATGAATCAGAAGTATGCCATTGTGGATATTGAAGCCACCAATCCAGGTAATCAGGCCAAGATTATTCAGGTGGGGATTGTTCTCTTAGAGAATGGTGAAATTATACAAAGCTATCAGACGGATGTAAACCCACAGGAAGCCTTGGATCAACACATCATTGAGTTGACAGGGATTACAGACCAACAATTGATGCAGGCCCCACTGTTTAGCCAGGTGGCGGGAGTCATTTATGATTTATTGGAAGATGCTGTTTTTGTAGCCCACAATGTGACCTTTGATGCGAATCTTTTGGCGGAGTCTTTGTTTTGGGAGGGCTATGAGTTGCGGACTCCGCGTGTGGACACGGTAGAATTAGCTCAGGTTTGTTTTCCTCGTCTTCAAAATTATTCTCTGGGTAGTTTGTGTCAGGAGTTTGAGATTCCTTTAGAGAATGCCCACACTGCTTTAGCAGATGCCCAGGCAACGGCAGAATTGCTACTGGTCTTGATGGAGCGAATTCAGGGACTTCCTAAAGGCTTGGTAGAGCAACTGTGGAAAAAATCAGATGCTTTATTGTATGAAACAGGCCTCATTTTTCAAGACTGTTTGGGGCAGATGGAGGAGAGCAGTGATTCTGCTATCCTGTTGGAGCATGGGCTCTACTTAAGAAAGCCCAAACGGCCTGTTGTTGGAGAGGCATCTTTAGGAACTTGGCAGGAAAACTTCTTGAGACTTGGCTTAGAGGCTCGTCCTGTTCAAGTAGCTTTTGCAAGCCATATTGATAACACGAAAGATCAAAAAGGAGTCTCGGTCCTTCAAGCAGAGGTGGGCAGTGGGAAAACCTGGGCTTATCTTTTGACCTTGATTCAAGATTTGAATCAGGGTGGACGCTTGCTTGTGTCTGTGCCCACTAAAATCCTGATGCAGCAACTTTTAGAGCAGGAGGGAGAGGTTCTATCCCAAACATTTGGTCTTGAAGTTCTTGGTGTTAAGAGTCCTCGGAATTTTGTGAGTCTGGACGCCCTTTATACCTACTTGAAAAAAGCAGATTGGACGAAGCGATCTATTGGTCGTTTTCTGATGCAGGTTTTGGTGTGGTTGGCAGAGACTGAAACGGGTGATTTGGATGAGATTGGCCAAGCTTATCGTTTGGAACATATCTTAAAAGATTTACGCCATTCTGGGAAACTTAGAGACCGTAGTCTATTTCCAACCTTGGATTTTTGGCGTCGTTTGGAAGAACAACTGGCTACTTGTCCCATTGTGGTGACGAACCATGCCTTTTTGCCCCATTTAATGGAGTCTTATCCTGCTTTATTTTCAGATACCTATCTGGTCCTTGATGAAGCACAGTCTCTTTTGCGAGGCTTGGAAGAAGCCAATGCTCTGAAAATTTCCTATTTGGAATTGGAACAAAAGCTAGAGGAAGTTACGGCAACTGAAAAAGAACGGAAACGTTTGAAATTTTTGCAGGAGCTCCAAGTTGAGTTGGAGATTTGGAAGGTGCAGCAGGCGGGGAACCATTACTCGGAATTGGATAAGGGAAGTTTGGAAAAAATTCAAGGACTTATCCTTAACCTTGGATTGGACCGGATGCCGGATTGTTTCCGCTTTTTCTTTGAAGAGGGAGTCACCTTCTATTTGCGTGGACGAAAATCTCAAGAGGAACTGGTTGCGGTTGGAGGGGACTACTTTCAGCTGGGTCCAGGGATAGTAGCTTGTCGGCACAGCTACCTAATCTCGGCAAGTTTGGATGCATCATTGGCACAGAACTTGCTTCAGTTGGCAGGAATTGATCAGGTTGATGTTGCTTCCTTTCCTGGTTCTAAGTTGGGAAGGCAGCTTGTTCTGACTAGCTCGGAATTCCCGGATGTGAGTCTTATGAATTTTTCGGCCTATGCCGATTTTGTAGGAACTTGGATTGAGAGACTCTATCCTATGGGACATCCTATTATGGTGGTATTTTCCTCCCGTGATCTCTTAAATCGGGTTGCGGCAAATCTGTCTGTTCCTTGTTTAACTCAGGTAGAAGGACAGGATAATCAGGTCTTGCGCAAGCGTTTTGAGCGAGGAGATCACCAAGTATTGTTGGCTCTAGGCTCTTTCTGGGAGGGAGTCGACTTGAAAGGGTTGGACCAAGCGATTCAAGTTGTTGTCCGTCTTCCTTTTGCGAATCCGAAAAACATTCTGGTGGATAAGTTGTCTCGAACGTTAGAGGTAGAGGGGCTTAACCCTTTTGATGATTTCCTGCTTCCTTTGGCGGGGCAACGCCTTCAACAGATGATGGGACGTTTGCGACGACGGGAGAACCAAGTGTCGGCTGTCCTTATTTTAGATGGGCGCCTAGCCAGGAAGGATTACGGTTCTATTTTACAGGAAGAAATCCGTAAAGGTGGGGAATTCTTGATTCGTCCTCAAGACCTAATTCCCTATGAAATTGCTAATTTTTTTGAACGTTATGAAGAAAGTTGAGGTCCATGTTTAGAGAACCCTTAAAAATAGATGCTCGTATTGATTACGGTATCTTACTTTATGTTTTTTCCTTATTAGCTATCGGTTTAGCAGCTCTATATGTGGCTCTTAGTCATGATTATCCCCAAGTGGCTTGGACTATGTTGTTACAGCAGGGGGCTTGGATTTTACTGGGGTTGCTTGTTGGTTTTATTACTATGTTTTTCTCCCAGTCCTTTCTGTGGAAGATGACCCCTTTCCTCTATACTTTAGGCCTTGGGTTAATGGTTCTTCCCTTGATTTACTACAGTCCAGATTTGGTGGCCTCAACTGGTGCTAAGAACTGGGTGTCCATTAATGGAATGACCCTCTTTCAGCCGTCAGAATTTATGAAGATTCCATACATTCTGATGTTAGCCCAAATCATAGATTGGCTCCATAAGCGTCAACTTGGGGAGGAGAGAAATCTTGGGTTTGACTTGAAAATTATCGGGGCCCTGACCTTAGCCACTCTTCCAGTCCTGCTACTGCTAGGATTGCAACATGATTTAGGGACAGCGATGGTCTATTTAGCCATTTTTTCTGGTATGGTTTTGATTGCGAATGTTACATGGAAAATTATTGTCCCTGTGTTAGCTTTCTTTACGGTATTAGCGGGAGGATTTGTGGCTCTCTTATCACAGGAGGAAGGGCGTGCCTTTCTTCATCAATTGGGGATGCCGACTTACCAGATTAACCGGATCTTGGCTTGGCTCAATCCTTTTGACTTTGCCCAGACAACAACCTTCCAGCAAGCCCAAGGGCAGATTGCTATTGGGGTTGGTGGCTTGACGGGACAGGGGTATAATGTTTCCAATCTGCAAATTCCAGTCCGTGAGAGTGATATGATTTTTACAGTGATTGCCGAGGACTTTGGTTTGATTGGCGGTTTGGTTCTGCTCCTACTTTACTTCCTACTGATTGGACGTATGGTTCGGATTACTGTTCATTCACGTAGTCCTTTCTACACCTATATTTCAACAGGTTATATCCTCATGCTCTTGTTTCATATTTTTGAAAATATTGGAGCTGTAACGGGCATTTTACCCTTGACTGGGATTCCCCTTCCGTTTATTTCTCAGGGAGGTTCTTCCATCATTTCCAATTTGATTGGAATTGGACTTATTTTGTCGATTGCCTATCAAAATCATTTGCGGGATGAAGAAGAAGGCCGTGTCCGGCCAAAAAGAAGAAAGGTTGTCTTACGACAAACCCTATAAAGGAGACTTATATGAAAAAAATTGCTGTACTCTTTGCAGACGGTTTCGAGGAAATCGAAGCACTGACAGTTGTAGATGTTTTACGTCGGGCAGAATTTGACTGCCAAATGGTTGGGCTTCAAGCCCAAATGACAGGCTCTCATGGTATTACAGTGCAAATGGATCAGGTCTGGACCCCAGATCTTCCTCTTTTTGACTTGGTTGTCTTACCAGGGGGAATGCCTGGAGCCAAGAATCTTCGGGACCATGAGGAACTTCGGAATTGGATTGCACAAACGGAGGCTCAGGGAAATTTTGTTGCAGCTATCTGTGCAGCTCCTATCGCTTTAGAAAAAGCTGGATTGTTGGATAATCGATCTTATACCAGTTATGATGGCTTTGAGAAGGAGATTCAAGCGGGTCACTACAAGAAGGAAACGGTTGTCCAGGATGGACGTGTGATCACCAGTCGTGGTCCAGCCTCTGCCTTAGCATTCTCGTATGCCTTAGTAGACGTTTTGGGGGGAGATAGTCAGAGCTTACGCAAAGCGATGCTTTACACCGATTTATTTGAATAAAGATGAGGATTTAAAAAGCCCTAGAATGCTATTCTAGGGCTTTTTTGGGCTAGCTGCCTCTTCTAAAATATGGTATAATTAGGGAATGAAATTTCAGAGTTTTATTTGGGATTTAGGAGGGACTTTATTGGACAATTATGTTTCTTCTAGCCAAGCATTTTTACGAACCCTTGAACAAGAAGGGCGTACTGCCGATTTAGAGGAAATCTATGCCAGTTTAAAGGAAGCCACAGATGTGGCGATTTTACGCTATGCGGCAGGTATTCCTGATTTTCGTCGGAAATACCGCTTGGAAGAATCCAAAGAACTTGCCCAGCCTGTATTGTTTTCAGGTATCCCCCAGTTATTGGAGGATCTTCAGGTGGCGGGAGCTCGTCATTTTCTAGTCTCACACCGAGATCAACAAGTTATAGAAATTTTAAAAGCAACAGGCATATTGTCCTATTTTACAGAAATCGTTACTTCCAATCAGGGGTTTGCTCGCAAGCCTAGTCCAGAGGCGTTTCTATATTTGAAAGATAAGTATGATTTGGAGAAATGTTTGGTGATTGGGGATCGCCCAATGGATATGATTGCAGGCCAAAATGCCGGGATGGCCACCTATCTATTTGATAGTGCCTCCCAGTTAGCGGAGTTTATAAAAAGAGTGGAGGAGTCAGATGGTTGACGCCAAAGATAAAAAGAAAAATGCCCAGGAGTATGATGCCAGTCAGATTCAGGTCTTAGAGGGACTGGAAGCGGTACGGATGCGTCCAGGAATGTATATCGGCTCGACCTCTAAGGAGGGTTTGCATCACTTGGTTTGGGAGATTGTCGATAATTCTATCGATGAAGCCTTGGCTGGTTTTGCAAAACATGTGCAAGTCATGATTGAACCGGATAATTCGATTACGGTTATTGATGATGGTCGGGGAATTCCTGTTGATATTCAAGAAAAAACAGGTCGTCCCGCAGTTGAGACTGTCTTTACGGTTCTCCATGCTGGAGGTAAATTTGGCGGTGGTGGTTACAAGGTTTCTGGTGGTCTTCACGGTGTAGGTTCCTCTGTAGTTAACGCCTTGTCTACTCAGTTAGATGTGAAGGTTTATAAGAATGGTCAAGTCTATTATCAGGAATATCAACGTGGAGCTGTTGTTGCTGATTTGAAAGTGATTGACCAGACCGTTCGAACTGGGACAACGGTCCATTTTACTCCAGACCCAGAGATTTTTACTGAAACAACTGTTTATGATTTTGACAAACTCAATAAACGGATCCAAGAATTGGCTTTCTTGAATCGTGGCTTGTCCATATCGCTAGAAGATAAGCGAGAGGGGATGGAGCAGCGGAAGGACTATCATTACGATGGTGGGATTGCGAGCTATGTTGAATACATCAATGAGAACAAGGAACTGCTGTTTGATGATCCCATTTATACGGAGGGGGAGCTTGATGGAATAACAGTAGAAGTGGCTATGCAGTATACCGGTGGCTTCCATTCTACTCTTATGAGTTTTGCCAATAATATTCATACGCATGAAGGGGGAACTCACGAGCAGGGCTTCCGGACAGCCTTAACGCGGGTGATTAATGATTATGCTAAGAAGAATAAGATCCTCAAGGAAAAGGATGAGAACCTAACCGGTGATGATGTTCGGGAAGGATTGACGGCCGTTATTTCGGTTAAACACCCTAATCCGCAATTTGAAGGACAGACGAAGACGAAATTAGGGAATAGTGAAGTGGTGAAAATCACTAATCGCTTGTTCTCAGAAGCCTTTACGACTTTCCTCTTGGAGAATCCGCAGATTGCTAAGCGGATTGTGGAGAAAGGGATTCTAGCTTCCAAGGCACGGATTGCAGCGAAACGGGCGCGTGAAGTGACTCGGAAAAAATCTGGTTTGGAGATTTCGAATTTGCCAGGGAAGCTAGCAGATTGTTCGTCTAATGATCCAGCACAAACAGAACTCTTTATCGTGGAGGGGGATTCTGCTGGAGGTTCTGCTAAATCTGGTCGGAATCGGGAGTTTCAGGCGATTTTGCCAATTCGTGGAAAAATCCTCAATGTAGAGAAAGCTAGTATGGATAAGATTCTAGCCAATGAAGAAATTCGCTCTCTCTTTACAGCTATGGGAACTGGCTTTGCAGATGATTTTGATGTAGCCAAAGCTCGCTACCATAAATTGGTGATTATGACCGATGCGGATGTTGATGGTGCTCACATTCGAACCTTGCTCCTAACCTTGATTTATCGCTATATGAGACCGGTCTTAGAGGCAGGCTATGTCTATATTGCTCAACCTCCGATTTATGGGGTTAAAGTGGGCAGTGAAATCAAGGAATATATCCAGCCTGGATCGAACCAAGAACAAGAATTGAAAGAAGCTTTAGAACGCTACAGTTCTGGGCGTTCCAAACCAAGTGTTCAGCGCTATAAGGGATTGGGAGAAATGGATGACCACCAATTGTGGGAGACAACCATGAATCCAGACCACCGTTTAATGGCTCGTGTTTCTGTTGATGATGCAGCTGAGGCCGATCGGGTCTTTGATATGCTGATGGGGGACCGGGTTGAACCTAGAAGAGAGTTTATTGAAGCGAATGCAGTTTATTCAACTTTGGATATCTAAAGAATTTCGTCATGATTTCTAGGATTTTCAAGGCAAACTGTGGTATAATCAAGTTTGTTTGTTTACAAGTATTAAATGTAAGGAGTATGGGATGTCTAGTGGGTTGATTATACTGGTCATTGTAATCGTTGTATTATTAATCGTGGCCTATATTGTGGCTATTTTACTGCGGAAGAGGAATGATACCCTTCTGACGCAATTAGAAGAAAGAAAAACGGAGCTGTTCAACTTACCAGTCAATGAGGATATGGATCGTGTCAAGAGCATGCACTTGATTGGTCAGAGTCAAATAAATTTCCGGGAATGGCACCAAAAATGGATGGATATTTCTCTTAATTCTTTTGCAGCCATTGAAACAGATTTGTTCGAGGCTGAGGCTTATAACAATTCTTTCCGTTTCATTAAAACCAAGCAAACGATTGGAAGTGTTGAGAGTCAATTGAATTTGGTATCTGAAGATGTTCAGGCTATCCGTCAGGCAGTTTTAGAATTGGAACAACAAGAGGCTGAAAATAGTGGACGCGTACTCCATGCCTTGGACTTGTTTGAAAAACTGCAAGAAAATGTGGAGAAGAATGACGTTCAGTATGGGCAAGCACTGCCAGAAATTCGCACTCAAATGGAGCATATTGAGGCTGAATTCAGTCGCTTTGTGAAGCTCAATTCCTCTGGTGACCCTGTGGAGGCTGCTGAAGTATTGGATAAAACTGAGAATTACATCATAGCTTTATCACAAATTGTTGAAGGTGTTCCAGAAGTTGTGGAACAACTGGAAAGTAAATTACCAGACCAATTAGATGATTTGGAGACAGGTTATCGGAAACTGTTGGAAGAGGATTACCATTTCCAAGAAACAGATATCGAAGCACGTTTCCAACAATTGCATTCTCGCTTGCAAAAAAATGGAGCCAACCTGAAGGCTTTAGAATTGGATAGCACTAAGCTTGAAAATGAGCTTATCCAAGAAGACATTGATGGCCTATATGCTATCTTTACCAAAGAGATGGATGCCAAGAAGGAAGTGGACAAGCTGATTCAAAGCTTGCCGAACTATCTTCGCCATACACAAAGTAATAACCAGAATCTTGTGGATGAAGCAGAACGTCTTTCTGTGAATTACATTGTTAAAGAATCTGGTATCCGTCAAATTCATGAGCTTCAAAGTGAATTGATTGCGATGGAAAAATTGGTTATGAGTCGAGTTGATGAAAGCCAACATGCGGATGAAATTCCGTTCTCGCAAGTTTTAGAGGAATTGGAAGACAGCCGTGCACGTTTGGAAAAAATCGAAGATGTGCAAATGGAATTGGGCGATAGCTTGGCGCAAATTGAAAAAGATGACAGTGCTGCTCGTCAAAAAGTGAGCATTGCTGTTAACAAGTTGCACACGATTAAGCGGTATATGGAAAAACGTAAATTGCCAGGCATTCCACAATCTTTTTTGAGTCTGTTCTTTACGGCTAGCCATAATGCAGAAGATCTTCTCAATGAATTGGATCAAGAGCGCGTGGATGTAGAGTCTGTAAATCGTCTCTTGGAGATTCTTAACCAAGATATGGCTGAGTTGGAAGCAGAGACTTATACTATTGTAGGGAATGCTACCTTGACAGAGCAACTCCTTCAATATTCCAACCGTTACCGTTCCTTTGACGAGACGGTTCAAGCAGCTTTCCAAGAATCTCTTCATATTTTTGAAGAGGAGTTCGACTATCAAGCTTCTTTCCAACGTATCTCTGATGCCCTTGAGACAGTGGAGCCTGGGGTGACGGAACGTTTTGTGAAATCTTACGAAAAAACACGTGAGAAAATTTTATTTTAATAGGACGATAAAAGACTGGAGCCACGGTGTTCCAGCCTTTTTCTTAGGGGAGAATGTATGAAAAAAATTTTTACAGATGTCGGTAAGGTCTTAAAAGGCCTTGGATCGGATCTATGGACTTATTTTATTCGTATTGGAATTTTACAGATTTTAATTGGTACTATTGGAGCCTATCTGCTAGAATTTTCGTTCCGCTTTATTCTTTTTTCAGCGGATCAGGAGAGCTTACGCCTCGATAATTTAATGAGTATCCTGCTAAATCCAGTGAGTTTAATCGCTTTGCTGTTCTTTTTAGTGGTGACTGCTGGCTTAATCTTTTTTGAAATGACGGCTTTATCTCTGATTGTCTATGGAGCTTATCAACAGCAATATTTTTCATGGCGTGATATTTTTCAGAATACTTGGATAAGCTTTAGTAAGCAAAGATGGTTAGATTTACTAGTCTTTCTCCTCTATTTAATCTCTCTGATACCAGTAGCAAATTTGGGTTTTGGTCCATCGCTGACAAGTAAGCTTTATATACCAGCCTTTATTACGGGAGAATTAACCAAATCAACTTGGGGAAGTTTGTTGTTGCCAATTCTCTTTTTACTGGTAATCTATATTAATGTGCGGATTATCTTTACCCTCTCGCTGATTTCTTTGGAGCAAATTTCTATTCGCCAAGCCATCCGGGAGTCTTGGGAATTAACTCGGACTGGAAAATCTCATCTCCTAGGAGCTTGGATTGTAACGGAGACACTGATTGCACTCTTAGCCATTTTGATTGTGTTGCTGACGGTATGGAGTTCGACTGTCTTTGATCCGAATGGTCAATCCTTGGTTATTCAGAGTTTCTTTTTAACCATTATTGAGTGGATCCTTTATGGCTTTACGTTTTTGAGTAAAATTTCTCTCATGACCTTTCTTCTTTGGGAAATCATTCACCAAAATCGCGTTGCCAAGGATTTGGTAGCTCATAAAGGGCAGGCTTCTGAGAAACGCCTCTTACTTTATCTAGGCATGGTTCTAGCTTTCCTTTTGTTTATGGCAGCCAGTGGTTTGCAATTAGTGAATCAGGTTTTAAATAAGGAGCAATTAACTATTGCGCATCGTGGTTTTGTGAAAAAGGCTGTGGAGAATTCCTTGGAAGGAATTAAAGCCTCCAAAGAAGCAGGAGCAGACCTCGTTGAAATGGATGTTTTGATGACCAAGGATCATAAATTAGTGGTCATGCACGATTATAATTTAAACCGTTTAGCAGGATTGGATAAAAAAGTTGCCGATATGACCTATGATGAGGTAGTTGGTCTTCCTTTAACGCAAGATGGTCATCAGGCAAAGTTGCCTTCGTTTGAAGAATTTGTCCAAGTAGCTAAGGAAAATAATATTAGGCTATTGGTTGAGTTGAAACCTCATGGATCGGAACCTGAGAATTATGTAGATCTTGTTTTAGAGGAATTAAATCGTTTGGATCCAGAACACACTTACCCAGTGATGTCTTTAAAACACCAGGTAATGCGAGAACTAGAAGATAAGGAGCCACAAATCGAGACAGGCTACGTTATTCCTTTTAATTTTGGTGATTTGCAGATGGATCAGGTGGATTTCTTAGCGGTTGAGGAATTCTCTTATTCCGATCAATTAGTCGAGGAAGCTAAAGAAGCGAAGAAGCCTCTTTATATTTGGACTATTAATGAAGATACAGAGATGGTTCGTTATCTTCAAACTCCATTAGATGGAATGATTACCGATTTCCCAGATAAAGTGCAGGCTTACAAGGGAGAGCTCTCTCAGCAAAGCAATTATTGGGAACGCTTGTTACGGATTATTGAGGATATTCAGGTATAGTTAGTTCGTTTAGGAGGTCGGAACAGAGTGTGCTCTGTTTCCGACCTCTTTTTTAGTCTAGCCTGTTGTGAGCATGGTATAATAGGGGCATAGTAAATGTAGAAAGAGAGGTAGAATATGAAAGGGTTTCTTAAATTTTTGAGTGTCTTGGCGGTACTTCTAGGAATTACTTGGTATCTTTTGCTTCCGAGTAAACCTGTGACAGATCAAGAGCGGTTTGGAACTTGGGAAGATAAAACGAATTTTGTGACCTTGATTCAGCAAGCGATTTCCAATTTAACCTCTACTGGTGATGGATTGACTTCACAAATGGTGGTTTCGAACAATACCTTGAAATCCATTTTGAATGAGAATCTTTCGGAGGAACAAAAGTCAGATTTAGCAGATTCTGCCATTAGCTTTGAACAATCCAATCTTCAAGTTCGCCAACCTCTAGTTCTATTTGATCCCCTGACCAGCCAATTGGAGTTGAATATGACTTTGGTGACCAAGGAAGGTCAGTTAGAAGCCGTCATTGACTCTGCCAAATTGGGGAAAATTCCCTTGCCAAAATTTTTATTGCGTATGGTTTTGGATAAGGATGCTATTTCTCCCGATTTTAGAAGAGATGATTTGACTTTGCCAATTACACTGCCTGCTGAGGGATATGCTTTAGAAAATATTGAAATCCATAATGGTCAAGCCATCGTATATCTCAAGCTAGATCGGGAACGACTCTTAGCCATGCTTGAGTCACAGATGAAACCATAATAGAAATCATTAAAGAGGCTGGACAGAAACGAATAATTTCTGGCTTCGCTTGAAGTTTGAATAGATAAAACAGCTTAGAATCAACGTTTTTAACGACGTAATTCTAAGCTGTTTTCTAGTACGACGGGCATGTCGTACATCTGAGGTGTAAGTCCTCTGTGGGCACCTGCTACCGGTGAACCCAATAGCGACTCCCAAGCCTGACTATCGTGAGGTAGCGGGGAGAGGAAGGGATA
>NZ_JBTGGE020000025.1:0-29046 GCF_054331515.2 Streptococcus sp. 10F2
ATGGTGGTTTTAGAACAAGATAAAAGCCCGTTGTTACGGGCAGTAGTCAAGTAATTATAGCACTAACCTGAACGAAGTTCAGCGAACGCCTTTAGGCGTCGCTAGAGAGAACCGGCTTATAGCCGACTACATCCTTTTATTTTTAGGTCATCAGCCTGAATCCAAAGTAAGTGGTAAGAGTTTTTAGAATCATAGATACAAATATATTGTTGGAGAACAGTTGGATCTGTTCTCCTTTTTTATTCGTAAAAATACTAGTTGAAAGGAGTTCGTGATGGATAATCTTGAGATTGTTATGAATCTTACTTCATTAGAGGTTTATAAGGTGATAGATCATAGTGAATCAAACACTCAAACAGAACAGTCTGATAATCATCAGATGGATCTATTTAGTGACTACAGCCTGTTTACCCCTCTTTAATGATTTACTGACGTTAGTTGAACAATGTAGGAGAGTATCATGAGTAATTATTTTTACAATCAATTATTAGAAAGTGAACCTCTTGGGTTTATTGACCCTCTACAAGATTTAGGTGAATTTGATTCTATTCAGATGAAATTTAAAAAACCAGTAAGCCAACTTATCAATAAATATTCTGGACTTCCTTATAGTTTCCATTGGCAAAAAAAGATTGAAGAAATGCGTACGTTGTATATTCAATACCAAGAAAGTTTAAAGTCGGAGGATCTAAAACTAGATATACATAATCGAGTACGAGATAAGAAAGAAAAAGCCCATCTTCATGAAATTGTTACAACTTATCTATGTTTAGGATTCCGTTTTAGAGAGATTGAAGAAAGGGTTTCTTTGATTAATACTCGTTTACGTAGGAAGTGGAATAGAAGTCAGTATGTGAGGACAACAGAGCCAAGGTTTTATTTGAAAGGAAAAGCTGGTTCTAGATTTGTTCACTCCTCCACTTTGCCAAAAAGTTTAAGAATTAATTAGATTGAGAAATACTATGAATTTGGATATATGTTACAAAGTAATTCTTAAAGAAGGATTAAGAGAGTACAAGTATAAGAACAGTCATTTAAAACCTGTCAATTTACCAGACGAAGGGAATCGAGGAGCCATTTTTGCCTATCGTTCTAAAGCTCAGATGATTCAAGCACGAGGTGTAGTTTTAACGTCCCTAGAAGCTGTTTTAGAGAATGATGGTAACTTTACACACTGGACACCGAATATCTACCGCTATGGCTCTTATAGCGATGAAAAACGTCAGATTACTAGAGGGCATTCTGAGGAGAATTTACGTCAGATCAATACTTTCTACATTGATTTTGACATTACTTCTTCAGCTGAAGAAATGACAACAGGAGACATATTGACAGCTGCACTTGATTTAGGTTTTATGCCAACTCTGATATTAAAATCAGACAAAGGCTATCAAGCTTATTTTGTCTTGAAGGAGGCGGCTTACGTTACAAGTCACTCACAATTTAGAGTCGTTAAAGTCGCAAAAGCCATTTCACAAAATCTAAGAGAGTATTTTGCTAGGACATTACCAGTTGATCTAACATGCAATCATTTTGGGATTGCTCGGATACCACGTGCTGATAATGTTGAGTTTTTTGATGAGGATTACATCTATTCATTCCAGGAGTGGTTGAATTGGTCTATGAAACAGTCTGATCTTCCTTTTCCAAGTAAGAAACCAAATTTAACAGTAATTAGTGGGACAGAAGGAATTAAGCAAGTAGATGAGCCCTGGTATAAGATGCTCTTAAAAGAGGGAACTATTAAGGGACAAAAGGATTTGATGGGAAGAAACAATGTGCTATTTACCCTAGCCCTTGCTAACTTTTCAAGTGGGGTCTCTCAGAGCGATTGTGAGGATATTTTACTTGGTTTTAATGAACAATTGTCTGAATCACTTTCTAAAACGGAAGTCCTGAAGGTTATAAAATCAGCTTATTCAGGGAAGTACGAGGCTGCAAGTAGAGACTATGTATTACATTTGTGTCGGTCTTGGATTTCATCAGATTTAAAAGCAGCTAATCTTTTTACTAAACAGCGATGGTACAAATTCAAGAAAAATAGATCAGAACGTAAAAATAGTCATTTACATGAATGGGAAGCAGATGTAATGGATTATCTAGATCATTTACTTGAGACTGGGGATCCATTTCTACAGACAACAAAGAAGGCTCTTAGAGAGGAATTGGGAATCCCTGAAAGGTCTTTTGATAAAGTCTTAAGATCATTAAAGGATGGTCAGAAAATACTATTTACAGTCAAGGCTGGTCGAGGTGGAGGTATTAGGCTTGCATCGATTAAAGCAATATTAGGTTCTCTTATTCAGGTGAAAAAAGAGCGACAGCCTATCTACATTGAAAATGTTGCTTCCTTTTTTGAAGAGGATCTAGTATTTGTGAAACAAGTGATGAGGAGAGCTAAAAATGCTCTTAGATCTATTGAAAAACAGTCTTTATTTGAAGTTGATATTGGATAGAAATAAAACCCGTAAACTGCCTTACATGTATATCTACGATAATGGCTGTTAGCTGAAATTGTTGGTCAGATAAAGAAATAGGAGGAAGATTAAAATGAAGGATTGGATTATGGGAATGAGTATGATTTGTTTGGTCTTGGTAGTGTTAATAGGATTACTACTTGTAGCCGCTTGTATAGTTGGGAGTCATCTTGCCAGATATATAGATGGATATGATCGGGAATTTGATACTGATTATCAAGCATTTATGGCTAGTAGAAAGAAGGGAGATTTTAAATGAAGTATGCAATTTTTAGTTTTGCTGAAGGGGATTATTTATTTGATGAGAATAATTGTTTATTGGTATTTGAAAGTCGTGGCTTAGCCTACCAGTATTTAAAAGAGACTCATCGGAAGCCTTCACCAGTTCAAAAGACAAAAAAGATTCTTCAATTTACTCAGTCTTATCAAGCACCATTTAGGATTCAAAAGGTTTGTTAGGGGGATGAATATGGTTGATGTGAAAATTATTCGTGGCTATTATTTGACGGCTGTTGGACAGGAGTCCCTGGCTTATCATTTTAAGCTGGAAAAGAATTGTACTGATTATGACAGTATTAAAGCTGGTGATGTTGTTGTATCGTTTTATCAGAATTATGAAGCTATTACTAGTATTCCTGCTTTAGTTCGGGTTGATGGGGTTATTGCAACTGAGAAAAGGGTAACGGATTTTTTAAGGGGAGAGAAAAAAGACAAGGTTCCTATGCTGCCAGTAGTAGGAGTTTATAGTCAGTTTGATCCACTTAAATTTCAAAAGATGATGGCTATGTTTAATGATTTTAAGAATCTCTTAGAGCAATTTGAGACAGGTCGAATGGTCCAGGGTGAATTATTTGATTTCAGTGAGGAGGTGGGTGAATGAAACCTCAATTATCTGTAATAAAAATTTTCTTTGCTTTGTTTGTAATAATCATTTGTTTAAGCTTGATGAGTCTGGGGATTCAAGCAGTTTGGAAAGATTATATTGCAAAGGACTATGATTCACACTTAACTGAGACTGTTTATATAGATACCGTGGAAAATCAGAATGTAAATTTAGTTTTTTACAAAGAAGGGTGTCCATATTGTAGAGCTGGAAAGGAGGTAGTGGTAACGGCTTCTAAAAGAAGTCATTTCCCTACGTTCTATATCAATGTTGATACGCAGGAGGGGCAGGTATTGGTAGATAAGTATCAGGTTGATAGTGCTGCAACAATTGTTAAAATTCGAGGTGGTAAAGTAAAGTTATTTGAATATGCTACCGAGGATAGGGATGGAAATATTAAGGCTAACAAGATGGCTATACAGGAGGCTTTAATTAGAAAGGAATAATTATGTTAGTAAAGCGTATTCTTATTTTTTGTTTATTATTTGTGTTGATAGCTTTTTCAATAATTTTATCTTGTTACATGGTTTTCTTCCCTGATTGAATAAATAAAAGAAAATTTGTATTTTTCATGATTATGGTAGCGTGTATTTGCTTAATGATATTGCAGTTATTGCTTGATTGGGACATTACCCAGAATATCCAGGGTATGTTGGAGTCGTATTTGGGGGAGTGAGCCTTAAGGCTAATGCTCACTCCAGAAAAGATAAATTATATTTAGGAGGATTGAAGAAATGGAACAAAAATATTATTTAGTTTTGGCAGAGGTCAGTATTTTTCAAACAGTATGGCTTATTCCTTGGGAAGATGGGACAGTAGGGTGGACAGATGAAATTAAGCAAGCTAAACCTTTTTTATCCTATGAGGAAGCCAAAAATAAGACTGAAATGCACATGCAATCAGTCTTTGAATTTATTGCCTCATACAAAATTATAGAGTTTACTAGAGAAGAGTTAGATAATTTTTTTATTCAAACTAGCTAAAAACAAGGTAATCTAAAATATCAGCTGGGTTAACTTTGGGATTGATAAATTTTCCGTTTGGATGTTTTGCAAAACTACCAAAAAAGAAGATTTTTAAAGGCTTATGATCTCTTGCTGCACGTTTTAAGATCTTTATCTTATATCCTACTCCATGATGTTGAGATTTGCTCTCATTGATAATTATTGTGGGACGAATATTGATATTGTCGATTGAGCAGATGTGGTGAAATCTGATTAAAAAATAACTATTACCAGGATTATCTTTATTGAAATGATAATCTACCGTAGCAGTATCATAGTAAATATGAACGTCCTCCAACTTTATTCCTCTTTGGTCAGCTTCTACTAGGATGGAAAAGACATAAATTTATACCTCTCAATGATAATTTCTTATCTTTATTTTAACAGTTATTATCTCAGATTAGAAAGGACATATCATTTATGATAGATATGATTAAACGCTGGATTGAAAACATAAAATCTAGCCCGATAGTAAAACCATTTACTGTCATTATTACTTGGTTTAGGGAGAATGTGATTAAGCGAAAATTGGTCATTTTTTCAGTCCTATTTACAGCTTGGATTAGTTTATTGTTAGGTGCGATTTACTCTCCTCAGAAACTCGTTTATACGGATGAACAATTAAAAACTAAGCGAACATTTGAAAATGGGACAGGAGAAATTAGACTGACTAGTCAAGTCTATTCGCCTGACACAGGGATTATTGTACTTCAGTTTGAGACAAGGGATTCTACCTCTCCAGTTAATCGTGGGATTGATGCAAAACGTCTTGAATGGAACCTATACGCTCGAAATAATCAGGCTGAAACGAGTATGGAAATTGTTCCAATTACAGATAGTAAAATCTCTGTTATTCTTCGGAAGGTTCCTAGAAATTTTGATGCCTATGCCATCGATGTCGTGAATGAAACAGTAGCTGCTAGTTTGATTGATGTCAGTGTTACAAGTCCATCAAGTGATGAAGTTGTAGTTCCAAAAGATAAGTTGAACTCTGAGGAGAATGTGGTCCAGTTTTACATTGCTATGCAAAATAGTCAGTTAAAGACTAAGAAAATTGAGAATGTTTCTCGAGAAGAATTTGCCTTGTCTGAAATTAAGGAAGAGAGAACTTTTCAAGAGAATCAAGTGAAGAAGTTGAAACACTCCATTGAACTTTTGGAAGATGCTATTGAAGATGATGAGTCACGAAAAACAGGGTTAGTAAAAGAGTCCCAGTATTTGACAGGTGATGATTTAGAGTCAGTTAAGAAAGATATTACATTACTGGAAAGTAATATTGAAATTAAGAAAAATTCGATTGAAACTGCTAAGAAGAATATCACTAAAACAGAAGATAAGATCAGGGCTTTAGATTTAAAAGAAGTAGCTGTAAAAGATGGAACCTTTGAATTTTTGAGTCCGATTGAAACAGTGGAGTTGAAGTAAGGAGATTTAAAATGAAGAGAAATCATGGTCGAAAATTAAACCTATCCGCAGTAAAAATATTGCTAATTCTACTTTTCAATTCTTTTATTCAGTTTTTTGCACACAATGTATTTACCATGATAGGCTACTTCATTTTGGGTGGCATTATCTATAGTAGTGTACCTGAAATCGGACAAGTTTATAGTCATATTTTATGGATGGTAGTTGCTTTGGACTGTTTAATAGTATTGCTTAAAATGGTAATTTTTGGGAAGGTTACTTATTTGAAAAATCTTGTACAGAGATTACTTTGTTACCTGATTTTTATAAAAGGCTACTACTATCTAGAAACTACCAATGGGATAGTGACTGTATCAAATTTTATAATTTTTTGTGGTCTGCTGCTTGTTCTTCTTTATAGTTTTGGAAAATTCATTTGGCCAAAATTATTTAATAGATATGTCTTGAGTAAGGTATTGAATAAGGATTATTTAGATTCTAAAGATTTTGATGAGTTATCTGAGAGAGCTAGTTTTTTCAAAGACCTTGGGATTCAGGATGTTACTTGTAGGATGAGAAAAATTGATCAGAGTATTGTTAAAGATTCATTGAAGAGTAGTCTTATACTAGAAGAATTCACCTCTTCCGCTTCTTTGGTTAGGAAAAGAAAGAGATGGTTTGCTTGCGAGTTTTCTATCGTTGAAAAAAAGTATGATTTGCAGTTTATCCTTTTTCTCTTTGATGGTAAAGCAAGATTTTATTATCGATTTCCAAGAATGACTTTTACGAAATTAATAGGATCAGAGACAGCTGTTACTGAAATTGTTGGTGAGTGAGAATCAGATATATAGTCTGATTCTCATTTGTCCGCTTAACACTAAAAAAATGATTATCCCTTATACTGAATTTATTAGGAGAAAGGAGCCTATAAAATGGCAAAAAAGAATTTAAGGAAGATTGATTCGGAGTTGGAAGAGGCAAAGAAAAAAGTGGTTGCCTTAGAACAAGAACGCAAGCAAGCAGAGGAAGAAATTCAAAGACAGATTGGAAAAACGTACTTCCAGCTTCAAAGAAAAAAAGATAACAATAAGTCCTATCAAGAAATTTTAGAGGACTTAAAATTGGAATTATCTCTTCTAAAAGAGGAGGAAAAAGAGCGTAAAAAAGCTGCCCAAAGAGATCGGGAAAATCCAGAAAATAATAATTTTAATGGATACGAATGAGTGTTGTTCAGATGAATCCTTTAGCTAGAATTGTATGTCATAAGTATGTCGTGCACCTTTTAGGTGGAGAAACTCATGTATGCGATAGGTAGGCGAAGCCGAGAAAATTGGGGACACGGGAAACGTTGATACTATCAACATATCACGCAAAGTGATATCAGTTTCCCTTATGCTCTTTTTAGGTGTTTAGGTGGTAAAGAAAGTGGTAAAAACTACCTAGACAACTTTTGTAGGTAATTTACTAGGAAAATTACCACCTTGTTTTTGAGATGCTATTATGAATCACGAGGAGATAAAATTATGGAAGATTGGAAAACCATGTTTGAGGTCGCAAAATCATTAGGTATTTCAAAAAATTTAGTTCGCTATCATCGTTCTAAATTATCTGATGAGGATGTAAAAAAGAAGAATGGGGTGACATATATTTCCCCTAATGGTGTTGAAGAAATACGAAGTTTTTTGCGAAAAACTGATTTAGATATTTCTTTTGAAGAATCCGTTTTAGAGAAATTAGAGTCTATTCAAACAATGCTAAAAAATTCCTATCAGGATTCAGAAAAAAATCCAAGACAAGTGATTAAAGATTGCTTAGACTATCTGAAAAATGAAGAAGGTATTTTAGAAGTCTTATCGGAATTGGAGCAGGAATCAAGAGGTACAAAGGAGAATAAAATTTATCCTGTTCTGATTGATTATTTGGAAGATGATGTGAATTTGATGGATGATTTTTTTGGATAGTGGAGAGCTGGATATAGATGTCTGAAGTAAGAAATGAAATAAAAATTAGAGGACTATCTCAAAAAGAAATTGAGTATTTAAAAGCCTTATCAAATCGTTCAAAGTCAAAATCATTTAATGAATTTTTACTCGCTATGTGTCGTGAGAAAATTGAAAAGGAAAAATTCAATTTGGCTGAAGGAATGTATCTTGCCTATATGGATGATATGAAAGTGGCCTTAGAACATGCCTTACTTTTATCTCAGAAACAGAATATAATCTTGACTGACTTTGACAAGAAGATGGATCGGTATGCTTACCATATTTCACGTTGGCTAGAGTATGAAGGGGAGATTTCTAGTGAAGACTAAAAATTTTGTCGTGCGAAATGTTTCTGAGGAATCCTATATTCAATTACAAGAGATTTCAAAAAAATACGGTTATCCATCTTTCAATGAGTTTATGTTGGCTCAGATCCAGAGAATTCTTGAAAATGATGGTCTTGATGTTTACGACAATAAGTTTGCGGAAGACATTGTTCTTCTAAAAGAGCAACAAGAAAAACTGATAAACCAATTATTGAAAAATGAATTATTGTTGTTAGCTCTTAATGGAAAGCAGGATATTCTTGAAGAAGTAACGTTGTCCTGGCTACATTTCATGGATGATGTGGATGCTTTAGAAAGTGAGAGGAATGTAGGAGGTGGATTTTGAAGAAAAATAAATTTTTATTAGTTGCTTTATTGGTCCTGCTTATTATTTTATTGCAACCTCAAGTTAGGGAATTTCTTGTCCAATTTTTTACGGATTCTGATATAAGCAATCAGTTAAATATTGGTCATTCACCTGAATAAAAAAATTGAATTGGATAGATATGGGTAGGAAGGAGGAACAAATGAAAAAAAGTAGACAAGCCTTTTATTTAGATGAAAATAAGTTAAAAAAATTAGAGGAGATTTCTATTTATCTTGCGAACTCTAAAGGAGTTCTTCTAAAGGGTTCTCGGAATAAGTCAGAAATTATGGGAATCATTATTGAGACTTTTTATGGTCTATTCATTACAGAGGGAGAGGGACGTTCTTATCATGAAAATCTTTTTCATCTGGAAAAAAACGAACCGTCACTCAATGATAGGATTCAATTCAAAGCAATGAGTAAACGATTAGATCAATTGCTCTATCTTGAATTGTTGCACTATCATCTTGCGACAAAAGGTAAAGACTTTGATATACAGAATTTAGAGTCCATTCATTCTTCGTTAGATGTTGAGCAACATGAATTATTACTTCATATTGATTCTTTAATCAAAAAAGATGCTGCTTATGGACAGACTGTTAAGCATTCTCATTAGAGGTAGAAAGAGGGGCCGAATTTGATTACAGGAAATAGTCCTAAAATTACCTTCATGTTGCAATATACGGAAGCTAATAGTCAATACGTAGACTATACGAATCGGGATGAAGCAGTTAGTGTAGAAAATGATTTATCACAAGATGTGAATCAACAGATGCTTGAAGGATTGACTAGGGAAGAGTTAAATCAGATTAAGGATGCAGTTCCTGAAATGAATCTTGATTTCAGAGAGTATGTAGATTATATGAATCGCTCTTATGCAACAGAAGGGCAATCAGAAACGCTAACGGCTGTGTTTACCGAGGACTCAGATTATTTGCAGAGGAGCCACTTAACTAGATTAAAGAATCGACTAAAAGATGCTTATCAAAATGGTTCATTACTTTGGCAGGGTGTTATTTCTTTTGATAATCAATTTTTAGCAGAGCAGGGTCTATACGATCTTGCGACTGGACAGGTTGACCAGAAAGCTATTAAGGCAGTTATGCGAGAAATGATGCCGACTTTAATCAAGAAAGAAGGTCTCTCAGATTCAGCTTTTTGGTGGGGAAACATTCACCTGAATACAGATAACATTCATATCCATTTTGGTTTATCAGAGGTTCAATCAAATAGAGAAAAGATTTTTTATGAGCCTAGGGGAAGAATGGAGTATAAGGGAAATTTTTCTCAGAAAACAATCGAGCGTTTTAAAAGTGGCTTTTATCATGGACTCTTGAAAGAAGAAACACGGTCACATTTGATTCGGAAAGAACAGGTACTTGCAAATCTAAAATCTAGTCTAATTCAATTTGTTTATTCTGATAGGCAAGTTGTTTCAGATCATGAACAATTTTTCTTAAAACAGGCCTACAATCATCTCCCCCAAAAAGGGAAATGGCGATATGGGTCAAATGCAAAAACTTTTGCAGTGAGTAAATTCTTTTTGGATAAGTATATCGATTCCTACCTACAAAATTCTGGGAAAGAATTGTATGATTCATTTTTAGAAGAAAGCAAGGAGTTTTTATCTCAATTTCAAGATGTTTATTCGGCTGAAAAAAATCGAGTCTACGAAAAGATACGGCATGTTGACGGTAGACTGGAGCGATCGCTTACGACTTCAAAAGGATATAATCTTGATCATGTATTAGAAAATCGAGTAGCTGATTTAAGAGAACGATTAGGGAATGAGATTTTACGTAGTTTTAGAGAGGCTTCACCAAGTAATGTAAAGTCTCAACTGGAAAAAAATATTGATTCCTTTTCTTCTTCAAATCAAAAGAAAATATTAGATCAGATGCCTGAAGCGAGTTTACTTCGATCAGAAGAGGCTTGGAAAAAGTTGGGCTATAGTGTCATGGCTGGAAAGCAAGGTATTGAAATTATTCAACCCCGTTATCCCTCGTACGACAAGTATGGAAATGGGCTAGGACAAGTTGAGTATGTTGCAACCAAGGTCTATGATATTAGTCAGGTGTTTGAAGAGGATGCTCGAGGAAAGCTCACTCTACAAGAACTTTCTTTATTTTCTTCTGATGAATTGAAATATTTAATTGATAATATTAAAAATGATTCGACTACTAGTAATGGGCAGGCTAATCTTGGGATTTATCGTTATGCTTTGAAATTAAATAGTTTGAAGGAAAGAAAAAATGTTCTACTGGTGAAACAGAAATTGTTGGGACAGATTCATGTCAATGGAGAAGATCAAGAGTTTCTCGTTTTTAAAGAAAAGAGAATTAAAGATGAATTAAAATTTATTGATCTTCAATTGGTTCCCAATTATAAATTGAGTGAAGAAGAACGTATTCAGAAACAAGCTTTGAGTAAGCAGTTTGAAAGTAGTGTTCAGATGCCTATTAATAAGGCTACTGCTAAAAGTATTCAAATCCCTATTCATCAGCTAAGAGAAGAACTTAAACTAGTATCAAGAATAAAAGATCACGGAATCCTATCTTTATTAGAGGGAAGGGAGATTACCAAAAGACAATATCAAGAAGAACTTCAGAATCAGATTTCTATTTTTCAGCTGAAGCATCAGATTCATCAACGAAATAGGAAAATTTCAGATGCTGCAAATCCTGATTTAATCAAGGAACTGAAACGTGAGAATTACCAGTCCTTTAAGCAGTTAGAGGAACTGTATTCTAGTTTGGGTAACTCAGACAAGCAAGGAGATAGTGTTTCAAAGACTGTCTCTAAAAAAGTTGAGCAAAAAATGATTGTAAAAAGGAATAGTTTGCAGCAGGCAAAGAGAAAAGTCACGATTAATACCGATTTTATGAATCAACTGACAGATTCCTTAAGTCGAGCTCAAATGGCCAATAAAAAAGCCCTTCATGAGCGAATACGAAGTGATGATAGAAAGGAGAGAGAAGAACAAGAAGAAGCTAGAGAGGCAGCTAGATCTAGTAGTATGTGAAGATAGATGAGTTTGATAATTTATTTTGTGGTACAATAGATAAAAATTTAATGGAAAGGTTCCATGAATTTTCTAACACTGACCGTCTCAATTCGAGGCGGTTTTTTCTATGTTAGGGTTCTTTAGTTTGGAAGTTCATTCTATTTATGTTGTAGCTATTGGTGTAAACCAATGGCTTTTTTTGTACTGACTTGTCCCCTTAACCCCGAAAATTTCATTATCTCTTACACTGGGAGTAACTATGTAGAGGAGGTTTCTATGTTGTATTTTCCAGGTATATCACAGTTAGAGTTTGACTTTGAAGAGCGATGGCTAGTTCGCTCAGTAGATTTAGCGGCTAATCGGATTCATTTTGAGGGCCGAGGGCAGAATCAGGATTTAGAGTTTGTTTTAGAGTATTCGGATCAAGCTGAATTACTTTTAGATTATGAAGTTGGGGATCTAATTCATCTACCCAAAGAATTATTTATTCAGCCTGAAGTAGAGCCCTACGAAGTGGAATATGAATGTTTTTAGGGAGGGAAGATGATGGATCAACGACAATCAGTCAGCAGAGAAAAACGCAACTGGAATCAACAAGTTCAGTATGCACGTGCAAGAGATATTCTAGATGTAGCTAATGAATTGGGGATGGAATTAGTTAAGTCTGGTCGTGATTATCGCTGGAAGGATCACGATTCTATGGTACTATCACCTGATACAAATCTATGGAAATGGTTTCGAGAAAATAAGGGAGGGGATGTTATTTCCCTAGTTGAGACCATTTCAGACGTGAATTTTAATCAAGCTATTCATTTTCTAAATGAGGGGAGTTTCAAAGAATTTACAGCTGTTGAGCGAATAGAGGAGCCATTTCACTATTCTTTAAAACCTTACGAGCAACCTTTTAAAGAAGCAAGAAATTATTTAAGAGATCAGAGAGGCCTATCTGATGAGACTATTGACTTTTTCTATAGTCAAGGAGTATTGGCTCAAGCAAATGCTAAGTTGAATGGCAGTATTGAGCCTGTTCTTGTATTTAAGTCTCTAAATGCGGACGGGGAGATTATTGGAGCAAATCTTCAAGGAATTTATGAAGATAGGGAGAAGTGGCCTGATAGAGGATATGCAAAAAGAATTCTACGGAATTCTGATGGAATGACAGGCTTGCATATTGATATTGGTCAACCCCAAAGATTGATTTTCGGAGAAAGTCCTATTGATTTGATGTCCTACTATGAACTACATAAGGAGGAGCTAAAAGATGTTCGTTTAGTATCGATGGATGGACTTAAGGAATCCGTGATCGGAAATCATCTCACTATTTTACAGTCAGAAACTTCAGGTCGTCCGATACGCTGGAGTCGTGAGGAGATTGCGAAAAGTTTGGATGTAGCCATTGATAGAGGTTACTTTTCAGATGGAAAAAATCAAGACTTAATTACACTTGCAGTTGATAATGATGAAGCAGGCCGCAATTTCCTTCGTTCATTAAGAGAAAAGGGAGCTGTTATTACAGAGGATTTGCCAGAACTTCAAGCAGGAAAAGAAAAATCTGATTGGAATGATGTTTTAAAAGACTCCGGAGTTGATAATAGTCGCTTAGGTCAGGCTAGGAGAAAGCTAGATAGGCTGAATAGTGAATTTTCAGATGCAACTAATGCAGCCTTCAGTCATTCTGCTGAGGCGAATGGACAGCCTATGAATGATAAACGTGGAGGGGCTGCTTATTTTAAACGGCAGGAGCAGCTAGAAGAAAAAATTTTTGGTAAGTTGGATGAAATTAAGAAACAAGAAGAGCGTATCGAAAAACTGGAGCAGCAGCAAGCCTTTAAGGAAAACGGCTTGAATCGGCGAGGAACTGGTCTTGAAATGAGCGTCCAGAATATTCCTAGAATCCGTGAAGAGCTTGAAAAAGCTGAACGTGGGGAATCTTTCTATACCAGTGCAACTTTGAAACGTTATCGACAAGAGTTGGTACGCCTAGAAAAGATTGCGGATCAAGTATCCACTACGACTATACAGCCAGGTACGCAGGCCTTGATTGATGATGGACTGGTCACTCAATGGGCTAAAAAGCCAAATCTATATTTTGTGAAGGGACTCAGAAAAGTTGCAGTTGAATTGACAAATGAGGGGACTTTTAAAATTTCAGAGAAGTACCGACCGAAATCAAAAGAAGATCAGGAAAAATTGGAGGAGTTGTTAGCTAAGCAGAATGTTGTAGTAGAAGATGTAGCTGGTGAGAGGGAACCTCTTGAAGTAGGTGTTCTTCAGCAGGAACAAAGACTACTTGATGAGATAACAGCGGATGAAACTTATTATCTGTGGCATGAAATGGAATTGATAGATTTAGGTGCTAGTCAAGAGATAATCGAGGAATTTCATTTAGGGTTAGACAGCATTTCATACTCTAAAAATGGAATTAACTTACACGTAGAGGAATCAGCAAATGAGGGAGCATCTGGTTATTTGTCACTAGAAGGCCATAGTTTGGATTTAGAAGGTATTGAGTCTTATATGTCCGATTATGAAATCGAGGGTGCGGATCGTCTTGTCTTTTTAGAGAATTTAAAAGCTGCTATTCAGGAAACTTGGGATCGTCTTGTGAATCAGTATGATGCTGCATTGGAAGATTTTATTCAAAGGAATAATCTGAAAAAAGAGCAAAAAGAAAAGACCCATGAGACAACTCAAGAGTCTTTGAATAGTAATGCGGGCGATTCGCATCGCAATCCCGATTATTTAGGAGATAGTTCTCCAAGGACAGCATCGAAGCCTGTTGGGAATGAATTCCAACCTGATTTTCCTGTCATTACTTCCCTTAATTTTACTACAAAGGGAGAGTATATGTCAACTATAAAAAAGGGGTATCATGTAATATCTCCTGCAGAATTAAGTCGATTAAATAAGTTTGCTCCAGGTTTACAAGCCACAGCACAATGGTATTTAGAAGAACTGTCAAACAGTAAAATCACATATTTGTATAAAGATGGTGATCAGATTGGGAAATTAGACCTTAGCTTTTCAGATGATAATTTTGCTCATTTGACAGGTATTCTACCTAAAAATGTAGAAATGAAGCAGATTGTACATGATTTCGCAAATGGAAATGGAGATTATGGCAATATTCAAGTTTCCCATGCTATTAAAGATAAGTCTATGGTATTTCCTCTTTTACAGGATATTTTATCATCGAGTGCCTTTGTTTTTAATGATTTATCTGAAGTGGATAAATTTCATAGAATTAATTTGAGTCAGGCTGTAATGACAGAAGATAAAGATCTATTGTTAGCTATTAGAGATGTTGATGGAATAGGTGTGCCAGCTTCTATTATGAGAATTAAAGAAAAATTATCCCTTGAACTTACTGGGGAAGAAAAAGTTATTCTGGGAATTTACCGCCAACGTAATAATAAGATTGAGCAAATTTCAATTAATCAAGATTATATTAGAGATGATGGTCAGGAATTATTATCCCTTATCAGGAATAACACGGAAATAGATGATAATAAAGTAGTTTCACAAACTGATAATCAAAACTTGAATGAGCATGTTGTAGATAATTTACTTGAAAAGACTACAGAGTTACAGGAATTATCTGAAATAACAGAGGCTGAGAAAAAATTTATTTCCTCTAGAACTGAGACCAGAAATAATTTAACAAAGCGTGTAGAAGAAATTTTATCGAATGATAAGGAAAAGAGTTTATTGGTTGAAACTGATTCTTATCAAGAGAATAGCAACTCGCCTGAATCACTAACAGTAGATAATTCGTTCTCAACGGACGTAGAGTCGTTTAGTTATGAAAATGCAAGTCCTTATGAAATTAGTCAACATGCTTTTGAACTGATTCGTCAATATTCCCAGTCACCTGAGGAATTAAAGGAGTATGTAAGCTTCATGAGTAAGTTTCCTGAACTATCTCCACGGAATGTGGCCTTGATTCATGAGCAATGGAGAGGTGCTAATGCAGTCGCAACCTATAGACAGTGGCAGTCTTTAGGCAAAGAGTTGGGAATAAAACCTGAAGATGTTATCCAAACAAAGGCTAGCTATACCAATAAGAAAACTGGGGAGACGAAAGAAATTTTCCACCAAAACTTATCTGTTAAGGCAGGTGAAAAATCTAGAATTACCCTTTTTAGACCTCTAACTGTTAAAATGATTCCTGTTTTTGATGAAAATGGCTGTCAGATGAAGAATGATAAAGGTAATCCGAAGTATAAGCGATTATCTGATGCTAGTCCACAGGAAAAGAAATTAGTGAAGGAAGGTAGACTACCAATTAAACAATTTCCAGAAAGAGATCCTAAGACAGGTGGTCCGAAATTTACTACTTATAAAGTTTTTGAATTATCACAAACAACGTTGAAGCCAGAAAGCTATCCCAAGGCTATGCCTAATCGCCATTTTAATTTTAATACGGATCAGGTTAAAACTAATGAAGTTTTGGAGGGATTAAGCGATTATGCAGAAGGAATTGGTATTGGGATTAAAATGGATGATGTAGGATTTCTAGGCAATGCAAAGGGAGCTTTCCTATCAAATGAACAGTCTATTTTATTGAATCCTACTAATACACCTGGAGAAAAAATAGCGACAACAATCCACGAATTAGCTCATGCGACACTGCATAACCCACAGTTAACAGAATTATATAAGGAGAATATTCCTACCTTTCAGAAAGAACTGGAAGCAGAAATGACTAGTTATCTGGTTGCTAATTATTTTGGACTGGATACTTCTGAGAAGGCAGTTCCCTATATAGCCAATTGGACAGAAAAGTTAGGAAAACTGAATGATAAACAATTAGCTTATTCACTAGGAAGAATTCATAAAACAGTAGTAAGGATTCATAAACATGTAAGTCAACAGATGAGTAGGCAACCGAGGCAAGATTTGAATCAGAACCAGAATTTATCCTATCAAATTGGGAAAGGTCCGAAGAGATAAGCAATAAAAAAACCTAGAGGAGGAATTATTTCTCATTCTCTAGGTTTTTGTTATTAGTTAAAGATTGATTCGTACTTTTGGTTGAAAAGTTTTTGAAGATTAATAGATGGGATTTTTTGAACTTTAATAATATCTTCGGTTACTGGAGATATTACCTCTTCGATTTCCTGTAAAATCTCTTCAGTTATTGGTATTTCCTTCGAACTATTCCCTGGAGAGTGATAAAAGATAAATTTTCCAGTTAGATCAGTGTAGTAAAAATAAAGACCATTTTTTTTACCGATCCGTAAATAGTACCCTCCATATCCACTTGTGAAATATGCATTATTATTAAAAAATATTGTATGATCATGCTCCTCATCAAAAGAAATATAATCATTATTTGGTTTATCCATTAAATTCTTATTTTCAATAGCCATAACTAATTCAGGTCTAGCCCCATCCTTTCTAGGCATATGACTAGCATAATAGACGGAATAACGGGCTAGATTGTACTGAATATAGATATAGATAGATCCAATGAAAATCAAGAACAAACTCAGTACAATTAAAAATTTTTTCATTCTCTTTATCTCCTTTTTTTCCTTTTTTGGCTGATGGTTTTGGTCTAAAGATTTGAGCAACTTTTGCAACTGCTCTAGTTATTGGTTTAGGAACAGTTCTTGCAATTGCTCTAACGATAGGTTTAGCTACAGTCTTGGTGACTCTCACAATAGGTTTAGTAATTATTCTTTGTACTGGCGTCATAGCTTTATTAGTTGGTTTAGCAACTGTTGGAGTTGATTTTACAGTTCTGCGAGTAGCAGCGTGTTGAATTGGTTTAATGAATTTATTTTGGATGATATTTGAAACTTGTTTCATCGTTTTGACAAGTGGTGCTGTTTTTTGAGCGATTAATTTGCCGGCCTTTTTCGCTATTGATAAAGCAGGTTTACCAATTTTAGTTTGGTAGGCTTTTTTTACTTTTGTAATGCTAGTAGATACCGTACTCCTAATAGATTTCGCTGTGTTTTGTAGTGGCTTAAATACATTTTTTTGAAGGAATTTGCCTGCCCCTTTTAGTGTATGTTGTGTGATTTTTTTTGCTGCTTGTAGTGGATTTTTAAAAGCACGATTAAAAGATCCTTCAAAGACAACTTTGTCTAGTTCAGCAAAATTTTCACCAATATGTTTAAAACCTCGTTTTGTAACTATACCATAAAGTCCTAGTCCTAATCCTCCTAGAGTGAGGGATGAAAGTAATATTTCACTAGCTAGATTAATTTTTGCTGTTGTTTTATCAGCACCATACACTTCGTAGAGTAACTGATGTCTTTTTGTTGTCAAATCTTGACCATAGTATTTAATAAGTCTTTCATCGAGTGGTAGGTCTTTATATTTCGGATGTCTAGCTAGAATAATGGCATCCATATCAGATAGATAATCTTTGACACTTGTATTCGTAAATAGATCTCCAACTAGAGAATTTTGTTGAAGAAGGATATTTCTTTTGACGCTGTCACCGTTATTAAAAGCAGACCACAAAAAGGTCAAAGGATTAGTAAAAGGATTGACCAAGGGCTGAACAGCCAAACGTTTAATAAAAGCAGTATAGTCAAATATACCATTTTGTTTTTCAAGTGAAGCCAATGTCGTCAACATATGTGGAAGATCGAGTGGATAATTACTAGTAGGTTTATTAGTATCTGTGATATGTGAACGACCAGAACCATTTTGGACTAGTGGTTGAGAAAGATAAATATTAAAGAATTTTTGAAGGTTGTTATCTTTATATGCATCGTAGGCAAGCGATTGTGCCACATCTCGGTTAAAGGAGGCTCTATCATTTGGATTTTGTATCTTAGCTATTTTTCCTGTTTTTTTAATATAGTCTAGTACATCTTTTGTTTGTTCAGCATTAAATCCTGTATTAATTCCAAACCACTCTCTTATTTTCTCTTCACTAGATTTTTTTGGTTTGTTGTTGTCTGGTTTCTTAGGTTTACCAGTATTCCCAGATGGATTATTGTTGGGTGGACTGGATGGTGAAGGACTTGGGCTGGAGGGTCTTGGATTTGTCCAAGATGGAGCATAGTATGGATAATAGATTTGTGTTGGTGGAGAGTAAATTGGAGTATATGAAATTTGCCGTCCTTGACTGTATTGTCTAGCGGGAGTTGGGTAGGTTCCAGCACTGCTGGTATAGATTGGTGGGGCAACAGGGGTTGGATAAGTTTTAGTGTTGCTCGGATAGGTCGGTATAGAAGTAGTCTTTGGCGGATTGGTATTTTGGTTATAAGTAGGTTTAATAGGAATTCTCTTGCTTATCCGTTTTTGTGGAATAGCTAGAGGTTTATAGAATATTTCACGTATAAAGACGACGGGTACTTTAGGAATTGTTGGTGTAACTGCTTTGACAGTTAGTGGTGGAAGGGGTGGTATTTCCTTTGGTTGTGGTTTTTTAGGGGCTGTTGGTTTGTGGGTGGTTGAGTAAGTGGGTTCTGTGGGTTGAATCGGTTTAGTTGGAGCTTCTAAGTTTTTGTTAAGGATACTAGGCTTATTTGGAGCTACAGGTGGATTCCCTGGTTTTTCCATCTGGATAAGGCCACTTGCTTTAATATCCGCATTGACGGTAAACCATTGCCGTGATCGATCTCTTAGTTTACTTGGATTTGCAGAACGGTTAATATCGTTAGGATTGTAGCGGATTCCAAAGGTAAAGGAGATTTCTCCTCCTGTGACAAGGGCAACTCCTGCTCCGTAATATTCATTTTCGTGACCATCTTTGTCCCATTCGGAACGATCAAATTTAGATCTGTCTGCTTTAGAGTTGTTACTGTTTCTAGCAGCTACATAGCCTTCTTCTCCACTGACGGAAGATCCTGTAATAGGGATAAAAGTCAGATTGGATTCCAGTTGAACGAATTCTTGTTCTCCAAACTCAAAGCTATTATTTCGAGAGGCAAAGGATAGTAGGGCTGTCTTATCCTTGTCAAAGATGACAGGAGAACCATCCTCAAAATAGTAGGTCATGGTTTGGCGGATGGCAAAGTCAACTTGTCCTTTATTGTTTCCATGTGTTCCAACATAGATAGTCTTGGTTGGGTCTGTGTAGATAAAGGCAGTAGCTTTTCCATCTTCCGCAAAAGTGGAGAGCAGTTCGTAGGTATAATCAAGGTGAGTGATTTTCTTGCCGTTATAAGATGTATTGGAGAGGTTGCTATAGAGAACGCGAATTGGTTTATTCTTTTCGAGAATGAGTCCATAACCGTCACCACTACCTGCAGGTGTGCCAGAACCAGCTCCCTTAAAGAGAGTGGCTTCATTGGTTAGTGGAAGTTTGGCTATTGTTCCAGCGATTCCGTCAAGACCTGGGCCAAAATCATGAGAAGAATCGATAAAGGAATCGACACCTTCAAAGCGAACACTGGCATTGGGTTCAGATTTGGCAATGAGATATTGGGCATAGACTTGGCTTAGGAATCCTTCTTTTTGACTATCTTCTTGAGCTTTTTTTAGTGCTGCTTGATAGGCTTTTTCGGCTTCTTGATAGAGTTCTAGCTCTTTTTCATATTGAGCCTGTTTTTCTTGAAAGACTTTCTGAGCTTGTTCTTGTTCAGACTTTTCCTTTTGGTAATGTTTTTCTTTGGTATGATAATCAGCTAGGTCTTTTTCAAATTGCTCTAGCTCTTTTTGGTAGTTGGCTTTTGATTGGCTGTTTGCCTGTTCTTGTTTTTGGTAAGTGTCAAGTTCTTTCTGGTATTGGTTTTGTTCTTTTTCGTAGTTCGCTAACTCTTGTTGGTATTGATTTTGGGCTGCTTCTTGTTCTTTTTTATGATTTTCCTCAGCCTGTCGATACTTTTCAATTTCGTTAAGAGCAGCTTCGTAGTTAGCCAGATCAGTAGTATATTTTTCTTTTTCAAGTGCATATTGATTGCTTGCATCTTGTAGCTCTTTTGCTTGTTGTAAGTAGGCTTGGTTGATAGCCGTATAGGATGAGAGGGCCTGGGGTTGATCTTGAATCAAGATAAGTCCTTCAGCTCTAGCTGTTTGTACTGCTGAGTGATAGGCAGTTTTAGAGGAGTCTGGAGTGCTACTGGTTTCTTCAGCTTGAACTGCCTGGGTGTAGATCAGGGCAGGTGCTAGTAGGAGGCTACTAACAAGTAGAGTCTTTTTCATTTTTTCTCCTTGGAAATTTCTTTTTCTAATCCATTATAAGCTGAGAGGTGTATTAATGGATATTATTTTGCTTACAAATTTAGCCAATAAATTAATGGTTGTTCTGTTTTTGAAATAGAGATTGGACTTGGTTCTATAAGACTTTCTTAACTGATAAGAGGGTCTTTTTTTATGCAGAAAACAGATTAAAAAGTTATATAACTTTTTAGTTAAAAAACTAGGGAATCCATCTTTTTGTTGATTTGTCCCCTTAACCCACAAATTTTCATTATCTCTTACACTAAAGATAAGTATGAGAGAGGAAGATGAAATTATGATCACAATGATTTTAGCTGAGAAGGAGACTCAGGCTAGAGCCTATGCTAAGAGTCTTGGTTCATCTAGGAAGAAGGGGAGGGTTCATATTGTAAAATCGACTCCTTACTTTCCAGGTGACGTTCATATTATTGCTGCTGAGGGGCATTTATTCGAATATCAGTTGCCAAAAGACAACTGGGATTTAGAGAAATTGCCTCTGGTTGAAGTTTCCTTTAAGCAGTCACTGAAAAAGGACAAGGGTTCAAAAGAAATTTTTAAGGAGATTTATCAGGAAGTGACACTCGCAAATCAGATCGTTATTGGCACTGATTCTGATCGAGAGGGAGAGAGAATTGCTTATTCTATCTTGTCACATATTCCAGGTGGAAAAGAGAAGATCAAATATAGATTGTGGGTTCGCTCCATGACAGAAACTGCTTTGAAAAAGGCCTTTCAGAATATGAGAGATCCTGTTGAAACCTACAATTACTATCTAGAAGCCGAAGCAAGGGCTCAGGCTGATTATTTAGTTGGGATGAATTTATCTCCTTTAGCCACGTTAGAGCTTCAAAAAGAAGGAGGGCTAGGAAATTGGAAAAGTCAGGTATTTTCTGTTGGTCGTGTCCAGACTCCTGCAGTTCGTCTCTTATGTGAGAATGACCTTGCGATTCAGAATTTTGAAGCAGAGTCCTATTGGAAATTGAAACTGGAAGATAAGGAATCGGGTCTTATCTTTACACAGAAGGATAAATATCTGTCCTCAGAAGCCCTCTTAATGGCTGTAAATCAATTGAGTAGTCAGGCTAGGTTACTCTCGATTGAATCAAAAGAACATCATGTAGAGGCTCCAGCTCTGTTTAATTTATCGGATGTTCAGGGTTTTATGGCCAAAAAATATGGTTTTGCCTCTCTTAAAACAGAGAATCTTATTGAAAAACTATACTTGAAGGGTTATGTTTCTTATCCGAGAACTGACAATCGATTAATCTTTATGGATGAATTTAAGTATCTTAGAGATTCTTTAACAGCCTATCAGGAGGTTATTGGTTGTTATTTTGAACCTGAGAAATTAGAAGCTAGAGATTCTTATGTTAGTGATGAGAGTAAAGAAAAGTCTACCAGCCACTATGCGTTGATTCCAACGGAAAACATGCCTGATTTAGGTCTACTGACACAAGATGAGCAGGTTGTTTATGAAGCCATTGTTAGACAGACAATATTAATGTTTGCTGGGGACTGTCACTATAAAACGAAAACCATGATTTTGGAAAATAATGGCTATCTTTTTAAAACTGTAGGGCGAGAAGTTCTTGATTTAGGTTGGGCTAGCTATAGCCAACAAAAGATAAAGAAGGATAGAGATTTACCAGCTTATAAAGTAGGAGATGTAGTTGCTGTAGAGCCTCAAGTGACCGAGCATCTAACAAAAGCACCAAAACGATTAACTGAAAGTGATCTGATTGCTCAGGTACTTCCGAATTATAACTTAGGAACACAGGCTACTAGGGCGGCAATTATTAAAACTATCCAGGATCGGGGTTATATAGTTAAAGATAAAAAAACTGGCCAATTATTACCAACCGACAAAGCCTATCTACTAATTCATTATTTGTATGGGAACGAATTTACCAATCCAGAAACAACAGCTGGCTGGGAAATCTTTTTATCTCAGATAGGTGAAGGAAAGATTAATCCTAGGGAGTTCGTGGATGCTATTAAGAATAAACTAGTTGATCAAGTTCTGGCTACAAAAGAGAGGGAGGTTGAGAGGTGACTGTAAGCAATACACCTTATTTAGATAAGTATACGGATAATTTATCAGAGAAAATTGCTAAGAAAGCAGAAGATTATCAGGTGTTTGGTCGTGATCAAGAAATTGAATCGGTTATGATTTCCCTTCTCAGACGAACTAAGAATAATCCTGTTCTGGTTGGTGAGGCTGGTGTTGGAAAAACAGCTATTGTTGAAGGTTTAACCTTAGCGATTTTAAGAGATCAAGTTCCAAAGCAATTAAAAGGGCTCACGGTTCGTAATTTGGAATTATCAAATTTGATGAATGAAGATGATGGAGGGTTTATCTCAAAATTTAAAAAAATTATTGAGGAGATGGTTCTCACAAAGGGGACGAATTTATTGTTCGTGGATGAAATTCATACGATCGTTGGTGCGGGAGGAACAACAGGGCAAGCTCTTGATGCTGGAAATATCCTAAAACCTGTTTTAGCTCGTGGAGAGATTCAACTAATAGGAGCAACAACTCTAGATGAATTTCACGATTATATTGAAACCGATCGGGCTTTAGAACGGCGGATGCAACCCGTTATGGTTGAGGAGCCTACGATACCAGAAGCTATTCAAATACTTGAAGAAGCCAAAAAGATTTATGAAGAATTTCATGGAGTAGAGATTTATTCAGAAGCTGTGGAACAAGCTGTTAGATTATCGGTTCGTTATATTACTGACCGTTTTCTTCCAGATAAGGCATTTGACTTGATTGATGAAGCAGCCACGATTGCCTCCGCAAACCATAAGAATTTCATTGCTGCTGAGGATATTGCTCAGGTGCTAAAGAATAAGACTGGTATTCCCGTGACAACAATTTTGAAGGGGGATTATGAGCGTTTGGAAGGGTTTAAAGAAAAGCTTCAAGAACGTGTCAAGGGTCAAGAAGAGGCTATTGCTGCAGTTACAGATGCCATAACCATTTCCCAGGCAGGCTTACAAGATGAGTCAAAACCCATTGCTTCATTTTTATTTTTAGGTCCAACTGGGGTTGGAAAAACAGAACTTTCAAAAGCTGTTGCTGAGGCTCTATTTGATGACGAGGATGCCATGATTCGATTTGATATGTCTGAGTTTAAGCAAAAAGAAGATGTGATAAAGCTCATTGGAAATCGAATAACTAGGACAAAGGGACAATTAACGGAGAAGATTAAACAGAAACCCTATTCAGTTCTTCTTTTAGATGAGATTGAGAAAGCCCACAGCGAGGTTATGGATTTATTTTTACAGGTTTTGGATGATGGGCGATTGACAGATTCTTCAGGTCGGTTGATTAGTTTTAAAAATACGATCGTTATCATGACAACTAATATCGGTGCTAAAAAAATTATTAATAAATGGGAGTTAAAAGGTAGTTTTAGCGATTTGACAGAAAGAGAATGGGCACAATTTGATAAGTCCATGGATAGTGAATTACAGAATGAATTTCGTCCTGAATTTTTAAATCGGATAGAAAATAAAATTATTTTTAATTTGTTGGATCGATCTGTTATTGAGGAAATTGCTGAAAAAAATCTTCAACAAATTGGAAAAAGAATGAAGCAACAAAATCTAAATCTATCCTATGGTGATGATTTGATTCAATTTTTATCTGATATAGGAACGGATGTCAAAAATGGAGCACGTCCCTTGGAGAGAGTTATTAAGAGAAGGGTTTTAGCTCCTATTTCTGCTAAAAGTTTAAATTTGGATAGAACTCGCCAGACTTATACTTTCTGTTTATGGGTAGAGGGGGAGGCTCCTAATAGTCACTACCGAAAGGATTTCCGGAAAATTCAAATGGAAATTCGTCCAGATATGGTCACTTTCTTTGATTAAAAAATTTTTTTGGTACTGACTTGTCCCCTTAACCCCAAAATTTTCATTATCTCTTACACTAAAGATGTCATCAAAATGAAGAGGAGGACTTCTATGAAGTATCAAGTGACAGAGGTACTTACTAGAGTAAAAGAAAAATATCATTATTATTTTCTAGCTCTTGCTGTATTTCTTTCTAGTTTATTTTCAGGGACTGCTTATGCAGATGATCCATTTGCTAAAACAGATGCCCTAGCTCAACAGGGAATTTCCAAAGTTCAAGGAATCGGAATCGTTACTTTAGGTCTAGCAGTTGTTGTGACAGGTCTTGTTTATGGTTTCGGTGGTCGAGAAGTTAAGGCAGCAATTAAAAAGCATTGGTTAGCGATTGCCATAGCTATTGTAGCAGTTGCCGCAGGTCCAAGTATTGTTGAGTGGGGATTTAATTTTGTAAGGGGTTAAAGGTGAGTAACGATGGCATTTTCTCCTTTTAAAAAAGCTAAAAACCAAATTACAGATGATTTATTTTTAGAAATTACTTGGGAAGATGGAGGCTCACCTGAAGATGATCGAGAATTGGCTGAATTAATTGAGGGTTTAGACCAGGAGTATTTAGATCAGTTTTCACAAGCTATTGAACAGTCTCTACCTTATTTGACTTTCTACCAGGCTGAGCTTTTATTTCAAGCAATTGCTCAAACCTATAATCAGTTTCAACTGAAGAAGGTTTCTGTAGCTCATTCAGAGGGTCGTGAGGTTGTGACAGATGGGGAAGTGTTCATCAGTCCGCTTGTGATTGATAGTCATTATCAAAATATTCTCTTACCTCTGATTCATTCAATTTTGAATCATGAAGATTTTAAGGGCTACAGTTATCAAGAGAAAAGAGAGTATTTTGAGAATCAAATATATCCCGTTTATCGAAATAGTTTGGGAATCTCAGATTCATCTCTTCCCTTATTCCCAGTTGAAGGAGAGAGGGTAGAGATAGAATCTCCCCCATTTGTACAAGCTACCCAAATTAAAGTCTCTACTCAGAATTCTCAAGGAGCTTTTAAAAAATTTTATATCCTTAATGGCTTATTGGCCTCCGCTACAGTTATTAGTTTGACTTTGTCTTTTATGATGATGAATCAGTTAGGTCAAGTAAATACACAGTTGAATTATTTGTATCAAGAAGTGAAGGAATTAGAGTCTTTTAAAACAAATGAAAATCAGGTGGATGTCTTTAGTCGCTATTTTTTACCAGCTTATTACTCAGGAAACAAGGAGCTTTTAAGTCAGTTTTTATCTGATGGAAATGCAAAATATACTGTACCAGAATCAGGAACATTACAGTCAGTTATTTTAGAGTCACTTGTTTTTGATCCTGAGACAAAAGAGTACACGGTAACCTATGTATTGTCTGTCAAGAAATCAGAAGGATCATCAAATATTCGATTAAGCTTCTCAGTGAAAGAAATGAAGAAAAGTAAGTATGGTTTTGTCGTGACTACAGAGCCACAAGAATCTAATTATGTAAAGTAAAAGAAAGGCAAAAGGATGAATAAAAAACAATTAATTACAGGCTTAGCAGTATCAGTAGTTGCTTTAGGACAAGTAGGAGCAGCATTTGCAGATGAGGTCACTATTAATCCAGTAGATCCATCAACACCTGTTGTAACAACACCAGAGACGAATGAACCTACTCCAACTCAGCCAACTACTAGTGAGGAAGTACCTGTTGTTCCTGTAACACCAGAAACTCCACCAACTCCAGAAGTACCCACTGAAGAGGTTCAACCAAGTGAGCCAACAAGACCTACAGAAGAAAAAACAGTTGAAGAAGTGAAGCCATCTGAGGAAAAACCAAGTGAGGTAGTTCCTCCAGTTCAACCTGACCAACCAAGTACTGAAGGCTCTGTGAATCAACCAACGTCTCCATCTACAAATCCAGTTACCCCTACGGATGTAACAAGCCCTGCAACTAGCTCTACAAAAGAAGAAGTAGTTGCTACTAAGGAAACAGATAAAACTTCTACAGGTGAGTCGTCTAGTGCTACAAAGGCTAGCACTGATCATAAAAAATCAGTATCTGATTCTAAGAAGGTAGAGGAGCTACCGTCAACAGGAACAGATGCTTCTAGCCTAGGTCTACTAGGAGGACTTTTATCAGCCCTATCTGCTTATATTTTGAAGAAAAAAACAGTTTAAATTTTTGGATAGCTAGGCAAACTAGTCTAGCTATCGATTTTAAGTTATTTTTTGAAATAAGTATCAAATTTTAGGATCCGTTTCTTCATGTCGCATAAACACCCATCCTAAAAAATATCAACCTAATCTTTGGTACTTGTTTGAGGAAATTTGAAAGGAGACATTATGAGTCATAAAGTTATAGCAGGTTTAGCTCTTGCGACAGCCTCTATTGTAACAACAGGAGTTGTTGAAGCTGAGGAGGTAGAATCTTCCGCTTCAACAATTGAGATTTCTAATGGTGAGATGGTTGTTCAATCTGATGTAACCCAACTACAGGTTGAAGAAGCTAAAGTTCATTTTGAAGAGGCAAGGCAAGATGTTGTTGCACAAGAGGCAGTAGTTAAGGAAATAGAGTCTGTTAAAGATCAAGCACAGATAGCGGTTATTGAAGGCAGTTTATCTGTTACTGAAACCCAAAAGCTTGTGGAACAAGCAAATCCTGAAACGATTGCAGAGGCTCAAGAGTCTGTGACAAGGGCGAGGCAGAATGTAACTGTTGCAGAAGGAGTAGTTGCCAAGGAACAAGAGAGAGCACAGATAGCTCGTCAAGATACTCTTACTCAGGAAGTTCTTGTTGAAAATCATCAAGCTAGAGTGATTGATGCTGAAGCAGAAGTGTCTGCTGCCAAGAAAGCTATTGAGGTGCTGAAAAAAGGAGTTGATCAGACTTCAGTTCAGGAGGAATTGAGAAAGGCTGAAGCTGAGGTGATTACCAAGACAGCTAGAGTCAATGAGGCACAGGTAGCACTTGAAGATGCCAAGAAAGCTGATGCTCTGTTAGATGAGAAGCGTGTGCAGGCACAAGAAAATCTTTCTCAAAAGATGCTGGTAGTTGAAAAAACAGAATCTTTACTGAATCAAATTGCTTCTGAAATGTCGAAAGAAGCAGTTTCAACGAGTTTTGAAGATCACGCTTATTATAATCAACGGGATGCTGTTTGGGCTTCCTATTATGGAAATGGTAGCTTTGCCGCAACTGGATGTGTTCCAGCAGTTTTAGCGATGGTCTTTACAGAACTAGAGCGAAGAGGGGTAACTCCTAAACAAGTGGCGGATTATTTGTATAACAATACGGATTACTTTAATAAGAGTTTTTCAGGAACAAGTGCCCACGGAATTATTGCTGCATCGGAACATTTTGGGTTTGTGCCAACGCAGCTATCTAGTCAAGCTGCTCTTGTTGCTGCACTTCAAGAAGGGCATCATGTCGTAGGAGCAGTTCAAAATAATAAGTTCTCACCTTGGGGATCAGGCTATAGTCACGAAGTTGTGATGAAGGGTTATTCCAATGGGAAGACTTACATTTACGACCCTTACAATCGGGCAAATATTGGCTGGTATCCTGTAGCGAGTATGTGGGCGGAGCAAAGTCAAGATCGAGATGATCGAGCTTTGGGAGTGCCATTCTTTAAAATTACAACTCAGAAGATGGCAGATTTGGAAGGTCGAAAAGTTCAGGCGACAAAAGCTGTTCAAACTGCCAATCGTCAGCTAGTAGAAGCTAAGCAAGAAGTTGCTGCCTATCAAGTAGGTTCAGAACAAGTGCCAAAAGCGGAAGTAAATCTTCGTCAGGCGACCCTTGAATTAGACACTGCTAAAGAGAATCTTCTTAAAACTCAGGAAGTTGTTCGTCTGGCAAGTCAAGAACTAGATGAAAGAGAGGCTGCACTTAAAGAAGCCCAGTCTAATCTAGCTTTGAAAGAAGCGAGTTTGGAAGATGCAAAAGTAGATTTGATTGATAGCAAAGCTAAGTTGGAGAGCTTAAAGTCCGTTGTCATGGAAGCAGAAAAAGAGGTTGTTAAAGCGGAACAAGCATTGATTCAAGCTAAGCAAGATCTTGTTCAGAAAGAAGAGGTCTTATCAGGGTTAGAGCAGGCAACCGAAAAGTTAGTAGAGGCTAAAGAAAAATTAGCAGTTGCTAAGTTAGATTTAGATCAAAAGAACCAGAATTTTGAACAAGCCAAAGGTGAATTAGAGCGGTTGAAAACTGCAATGTTAGAAGCAGAAAGCAAGTATCAGGCATTAATGACAGCTTATCAAGCTAAGATTGAAGAAAAACATACAGAACAATTGTTGATGGACTATCAAAGTCTAGTGGCTTCTGGTAGTCAAGTACTTCCTGTAGTTGATGAAACAGGTAAGGTGACAGCTTATGTTAAGGGGAACTCAAGCAAGGTTGTTATAAGTTCTCCAACATCTATTTCAACTAAAGGGATGTCAGATAATCACCAAGAAGAAAGTTCCAATGAAACTCCCGAGTTTATCAGTTTAAAAAAGATAAAGGATAGCAGACCCCTTGCGTACCAAGGGATTCGGCCATCCTTTTCGATTATTTTCTTGTAGTGTATGAATGCTTTGCGTAGTTTTTTAGATCTTC
>NZ_JBTGGE020000026.1:0-25531 GCF_054331515.2 Streptococcus sp. 10F2
CCTTCCGTTTTTAATTTTCGTTCCCATCTATGCAACGTAGAGGGATTGATACCGAAAAGCTCACAAGCTTCTGTTCGAGTGTGCCCTTCCTGAACGAAAGACAGCACACGTTTTCTAAAATCAATACTATATGTCATGGTTCTATTTTATCACGTATTATAAAGTGGAACAACTATAACTGTGGAATAAGTGTGAAAAATGATAAGTAGAATACTAATAGCACCTATTATAAATACTATTTTTTTCATTAGTTTTGTCTCCTGAAGGTTGATTTTTTGTAATCCTATTTGAAATAATACTTAAAAAATATTGATTTAAAACGATTTTGAGATAGATAGGGATTGAGTTAAATGAGAGTGTTTGAGAGATTTGTACTGACAGAAAATGAATAGTGGAAGAGGGTTGTGGTGATGAATAGTTTGAGATGAAAAATTATTGAAATCTTTTACTATAGATTAAATTAGCGAGTTATTGGTGTTGGCATATATTGCTGATTTTCGTAATAGAGTTGTTAAAATAAGTTTTATTATTCTCAATTATCCTCGATGTGGTAAACTTTTTTCTCATCAAATGTCAGATCATAAAGCCATTGTAGATTGAAGAATAAGGGAGGGGTTACTCGTTTTTCAATAACATGATTTGTGATTTGTTTGATATATTGCTCAACAATTTCCTGATCTCCAGGTTTCTCTTGAATATTGTGAATTTTATCAGGAAGAAACTCAATAATTTCTGTAATTTTTAATTCAGGTGATAGATGGTAAGATACAGATGTTTGATTCTTATTATCTAGGATACTGAAACTGCTATGAAGTTTTTTAATGCCTTCTCCCTTTTTATAGGTAAATGCTATATCCTTATTTTGATCATATCTAATTATATTTCCTGGCACAGTGTAGTGATATTTTTCATCATTTTCTCGTTTAGATTTGGTCATGACATCTCCCAGATTATAGATAACGACAATAGGGGTCAGTTTTTTATCAGTCTTATTCGAGTGAATATAGTAGTAGAGTCTATTCCATCTGAGATTGGTGAAAATATAGATTGGTATTGCAATAAGGAGGAGAAAGATACTAATTATCTTTTTTCTACTTTGTTTAGTTTGTTGTTTCATATAACATACTTACTATAGACTATTATTTGTGTTTCTTTGAATTATTTTTGGTAGATTTAGTTAGTCTATCAGAAAAAAGTTAGGTGCTTGGGTTTGGTTATAGGGAACTCCTTTCTCCAGAAAAATCTCTAATTTAATTCTACTCTTATTTTTGCCTCAAGTTAATGTCCAGACTAAAGATATTTCTGGAACTTACTTTGAGAATTAACTAACTTAGAAAAATTACTACAAGTATGTCTTTTCTCTTGCTTTTTTTTTCTGAGTAGGATAGAATGTAAGAGTTGACTATGCACATCCTGTGCAACCGCACGAACATCGTTGAAGTGGTTCGTCCCACGATGCTAGGCGAGTCTTCACAAAATGGGGAAACCCGAAACAATCTATAGGAGGTGCATAATGAGCACATACGCAATTATCAAAACTGGCGGAAAACAAGTTAAAGTTGAAGTCGGTCAAGCAATCTACGTTGAGAAGTTAGACGTTGAAGCAGGTCAAGAAGTTACTTTTGACGAAGTTGTTCTTGTAGGTGGTGAAAAAACTGTCCTTGGAACTCCTGTAATCGCTGGCGCTTCTGTAGTTGGAACTGTTGAAAAACAAGGAAAACAAAAGAAAGTTGTAACTTTCAAGTACAAACCTAAAAAAGGTAGCCACCGTAAACAAGGTCACCGTCAACCTTATACAAAAGTTGTCATTAACGCAATTAACGCTTAATTAGAGGTGAACACATGATACAAGCAGTCTTTGAAAAAGCCGAAGATGGCGAGCTGAGGAGTGCAGAAATTACTGGACATGCTGCCAGTGGCGAGTACGGCTTTGATGTCGTGTGTGCGTCGGTTTCTACGCTTGCTATTAATTTTGTAAATTCAATTGAAAAATTTGCAGGCTTTGAACCACATCTAGAATTAAACGAAACTGAGGGTGGTTTTTTACGCGTGGAAATTCCACAAAGTATCCCCCCTCATCAGAGAGAGATGGTTCAACTCTTTTTTGAATCCTTCTTTCTCGGTATGGCAAATTTGGCGGAAGACTCGTCGGAGTTTGTACAAACAAAAGTTATCACTGAAAGCTAATATGGAGGAAAACAATTATGTTGAAAATGAATCTTGCTAACTTGCAATTATTCGCCCACAAAAAAGGTGGAGGTTCTACATCTAACGGACGTGATTCACAAGCAAAACGTCTTGGAGCAAAAGCTGCAGACGGACAAACTGTAACTGGTGGATCTATTCTTTACCGTCAACGCGGTACTCACATCTATCCAGGTGTGAACGTAGGTCGCGGTGGTGATGACACACTTTTTGCAAAAGTTGAAGGTGTGGTACGTTTTGAACGTAAAGGTCGCGATAAGAAACAAGTTTCTGTTTACCCAATCGCGAAATAAGGGTTAGAACCCTATGAAATAAGGCTTTCTGAGATTTCGGAAAGCTTTATTTTTTTGTTTTGGTACCCAACTTCTAAGATTCCTGCTTGATATAGAATGATTCCTTATGTTAAATGAAAGGCTTTACTTAATCTCTATGCTGTGTGAATCTTTGTTAGGAGGATTCTCTTGAGAATGTTTGGATTATTATAAGAAGTGTTTGGAAGGGCTTTTTTCCGTAGTAGACCTAGAATTTTTGCCTTAAGTGTTGTAAAATAGAAGGAAGTTTTTTGAAACAGGTAGGAATATGAATATTCAACAGTTACGGAATGTGGTGGCCTTGGCTAATAGTGGCACCTTCCGAGAAGCAGCAGAAAAATTGTATATCAGCCAACCGAGCTTGTCTATGTCTATTCGAGATTTGGAGCAGGAGCTTGGTTTTAAGATTTTTAATCGTACCAATTCGGGAACGTTCCTGACTCAAAGGGGAATGCCATTCTATGAAAAGGCAAAGAACTTGGTTCAGGAATTTGACGTCTTGGAAAATCAATACCAATCACCCGAAGAGGCAACAGAATTTTCTGTGGCGGGTCAGCATTATGACTTTTTACCAGATATTTTAAATAAGTTGGCTAAACTGTGGCCAGAGCACAGGGATTTTCGTCTATTTGAATCTACGACGCTTCAAATCTTAGATGAGGTTTATAAGGGGCATAGTGAGATTGGTCTCTTTTACCTAAATAGTCAAAATGAAAAAGGGATTCAGCAAAAGTTGCAGAAAATGGATTTGGAAATACAAGAATTATTTTCATTCCCAACCCATATTTATCTAGCAGAAAATCATCCTTTGGTTCAAAAGGGAGAGATTTCTATGTCTGATTTGGAGAACTATCCGACTGTTCGTTTTACCCAGGAGAAAGATGAGTACCTCTATTATTCAGAGAACTTTTTTGACACTTCGACAAGTCCAGTTCTTTATGAAGTAACGGATCGCGCAACCTTGAATGGATTATTGAAGCGTACACATGGCTATGCGACAGGTTCAGGTTTTTTAGACAAGGAAGTCAGTCCGGGGATTGTAGCCCTACCGGTTAAAGAAGGGCGTAAGAATACCATGGTTTGTGCTTTTCGTTCGGGTAGTGAGCTATCGGCAATTGCACAGGACTTTTTAGAATTGCTCGTTGAAGCAGCAGAGGAGATTGGTTATGTCTAGAAAAGTATTGTTGCTGATTCTCGGTTTTTTCTTGATACTGGGAGATCAACTTCTTAAATTTTGGGTTGTGGGACATATTGCCATTGGTGAGTCATTAACATTTTGGCCGGGAATTATGGATTTGACCTATTTGCAAAATCGTGGCGCTGCCTTCTCTATGCTTCAAGGACAGTTTTGGTTTTTCTTCTTAACTACTTTTCTGACGATGGGGATTGCTGGTTATTATTTTTTCAAATCTAGATCCAGTCAATGGGAGCGCCAAGTTGGCTTGGCTTTAATGATGGCTGGAGGTATTGGAAATTTTATTGATCGGGCTACTCAAGGCTTTGTAATTGATATGTTCCAGCTTACCTTTATCGACTTTGCTGTTTTTAATCTAGCGGATACCTATTTAACTGTTGGAGTTGCGATTTTAATTTTAGATCTCTTAAGGGAGGATGAAGATGGAATTTAAGGTAAAAATAGGTGGTGAGCGCTTAGATAAGGTCTTGGCTGAGAATACAGAGCTTTCTAGAAGCTTGGCCAATGAACAGATAAAGGCAGGTCTTGTTTTGGTGAATGGTCAGGCTAAAAAGCCTAGGTATGCTGTAGTAGAAGGGGATATCATCACCTATCAGCTTCCAGAACCAGAGGAGTTAGACATTCAGCCTGAGAATCTGCCAATCGATTTAATTTATCAAGATCAAGATGTTGCAGTGGTGAATAAATCACAGGGGATGGTGGTTCATCCTAGCGCTGGGCATCCTAATGCGACTCTTGTTAATGCTTTGCTGTACCATGTTCAGGATTTGTCTGGTATCAACGGTGTTATGCGTCCAGGAATTGTTCATCGGATTGATAAGGATACATCTGGTCTTTTGATGGTCGCAAAAAATGACCAAGCTCATGAGAAATTGGCTCAAGAATTAAAAGAAAAAAAATCACTAAGGAAATACTTAGCCTTGGTACATGGAAATGTGCCAAGTGACAAAGGGGTTATTGAGGCGCCTATTGGTCGCAGTGAAAAAGATCGCAAGAAACAGGCAGTCCAAGCTAATGGTAAGCCGGCACTTACTCGTTTTACTGTTTTGGAACGTTTTGGCAACTACAGTCTAGTGGAATTGCAGTTGGAGACAGGACGTACCCATCAAATTCGGGTTCATATGGCTTATATTGGACACCCAGTTGCAGGTGATCCACTCTATGGTCCCAAGAAAACCTTGAGTGGAAATGGGCAATTTTTACATGCTGCACAGTTAGGTTTTACGCATCCTCGAACAGGGGAAACGATGGTGTTTTCAGCACCGCTACCGGATATATTTGAAAAAAATCTCGAGCAATTAAGAAAGGATTATTAATTCATGGATTTCATTAAGACCCTCTCCGATTGGATTTGGAGCCCAGCTTTGCTAGCTTTTCTAATTGGAGCAGGTTTGTATTTCACAATTCGTACAAAGTTTGTTCAGATTCGAATGATTCCAGAAATGATTCGGATGATGTTTGAAAAACCCGAGGATGGGCAAGGAATTTCTTCTTTCCAAGCCCTTTCAGTAGCTCTTTCTGGTCGTGTTGGTACCGGGAATATTACAGGGGTGGCTTCTGCCATTGCCTTTGGAGGTCCTGGTGCAGTCTTCTGGATGTGGGTGATTGCCTTTGTGGGAGCTGGATCTGCTTTTGTGGAGACGACTTTAGGTCAAGTCTATAAAGAAGAAGTTGATGGCCATTTCTATGGTGGGCCAGCCTACTATATTGAAAAAGGTTTAAAACTGAAAAAATTAGCAATGGGGATGGCCTTGATTCTTGCTTTTTCATTTGCTTTTCTTATGTCAGGGATTCAAGTAAATGGGATAAGTGTAGCTATGGACAATGCCTTGAGCATTCCCCCATTAGTATCTACTTTGGTTGTTGTGGCGGCACTCTTAATGATTGTCTTGGGTGGTATTCAACGAATTGCTAAGATTGCAGAAGTTGTAGTTCCTTTTATGGCGGGAGTTTATCTCTTGATGGTTTTTGTGATTATCTTTGCGAACTTAAATCAAGTAGTTCCTGTTTTCCAGTTGATTTTTAAATCTGCTTTTGGAGTAGAGCCTATGTTTGCGGGCTTACTCGGATCTGCCATTTCTTACGGTGTGAAACGGGGAGTTTATTCAAACGAAGCTGGGCAAGGGTCTCAAGTTGCTGCTGCAGCTTCTGCTCAAGTGTCCCATCCAGTGAAACAAGGTTTGGTTCAAGCATTCTCTGTCTACATTGATACGCTTTTTGTCTGCACGGGGACAGCCCTGGTCATTCTTTTGACAAATTCGTACAATGTATTTGATGCCAACTCAAATCCTGTTGTGGCTCATTTGGCCAATACCAATCCGGATAGTGCAGGGGCTCTTTATACTCAAACAGCCTTGTCAACTATTTTAGGATCGTTTGGTCCTGTGTTTGTGGCTTTCGCGTTGGTATTTTTTGCCTTCACAACTTTGATGAGCTATTACTATATTGCAGAGACAAATCTTCGTTATTTACTGAAGCCTGAGAAGGTGAAAATCCCACTGATGATCATGCAGGTTTTGATGGTTGGCATGTTGATTTACTCAGGGATTGCCTCTAGTCAAATGGCTTGGACTATGGGGGAGATTGCCAGCGGAATTACCGTTTGGCTCAACGTCACCGCCATCCTCTTCCTATCTCCTCTTGCTTTCAAATTATTGAAAGATTATGAAAAACAAAGAAAAGAAGGGAAAAATCCTGACTTTAATCCGATGGAATTAGGCATTGAAAATGTCTCTTACTGGGAAAATCGGTCACGTAACAAGTAAGCTAAACAATCGAAACTCAGGTCATTAGGCCTGAGTTTTTGTATAATAAGATTAGAAGAAATAGGAGGTAGAGGCTATGCTTTATGAATTTTGTACAGAAGATGTTCGGTTGATTCCTTTTGCTTTAGAGGCGGGGGCAGAGCGGGTTGAGCTTTGTGGAGATTTGTCAGTAGGCGGAGTTACTCCGAGTCCAGCTATGATAGAAGAAGCGTTACCACTAGGACTGCCCATTGCACTAATGATTCGTCCAAGAGGTGGAGATTTTGTATACAGTCCAGAAGAAGTGGATCTTATGGTAGAGCAGATTCAGCTATCTAAAGAAATGGGAATCAAGTCCTTTGTTTTTGGAGCTCTATTGAAAGATGGAAGTTTGGACAAGGAAAATCTTCAAAAGCTTTTGCAGGCAGTGGGTGAGGATGAGGCTGTGTTTCATATGGCTTTTGACCAAATTCCGTGGGAACAACGCCTCGAATCCTTAGATTGGTTAGCCCAAGCAGGCTTTAAACGAATTTTGACTCACGGTGGTCCTCAGGATCAGGATATTTGGTTCTATGCAGATCAGATTGATCAAATTGTTGCACGCGCAGCTGGGAAAATTGAAATTCTTCTTGGCGGAGGAATTAATCTAGAGAATCGTGATAAAATTGCTCAACGTTTTGGCTTGGATCAACTTCATGGGACTAAGGTTGTTGGATAATGGACTGGCGGTCAAACTTTTTTCAAAATCCTATTGATGAACAGAGTCTTGAAAACGTTGGTTTTACAAAGCGAGGGGAAATCTATCACTATTCCGAAATTTTGGAAGAGGTGGAACTGGAACTTCATCTCCGATGGAACCCACAGGAAGCAAAGATGGAGATTAGTCTCTGGGATTCTCTAGCTGAAGCAGAGTATCCCTTGGCTTTTATTCCTTCTAGTAAGGGCGCTTATGTTGGTCAAGTACGGAAAATTCTTTGGAAAAGATTGAGTCACATGGACAGAGAGATTAGTCATCCACAAAAAATCTTCTCTGATCAAGCTGAAGCTTTATTACAATTGATTCAGATTCGTTGGGGTTGGAAGCCAGACTTTCTTTGGGAGGCTCATCCTAAAACCGCTGTCTTTCGTTATGGCTCCAAACAAACCTGGTTTGGAGTGCTTCAAGAAATCGATTGGGCAAAAATCGATGCTCGAAAAGAGGGTTCAGTTACGATTTTAACACTCAAGTCTGATCAGGTTTTGGATTTATTGGACAAGCATGTAGCCTATCCAGGTTTTCATATGAATAAGAAATATTGGATTAGCTTTCCCCTGGATGGTCGTCATACATTAGAACAGCTACTAAGCTACTTGGTCAAATCTTATCAAATGATTGGAGGAGATTTGACTTTGGAAAGGAAAATGATGAAAATTTTACTGCCTACAGCTAAGGAATTAGACCTGTCTGGGACATTTACTGAAAGTGAGCCCTTATCCCCAGCTGGTCAAACTGTCCTTGAAGCCTTAGAGCAAATTACGGATTGGTCGGCTTTTTTTAAATTAAAGGAGGACAAGGCAAAGGAAGAGGGAGAGCGCTTTTTAGCTTTGCGCCAAGGTCAAGCGAAGAGTAAGCCAGCCCTTCAACTTTTTAATGGTTTGATGTATCGACAAATCAATCGGGACCAGACTGACAATCCCTTTTGGAATTATGTATACATCACTTCCAGTCTCTATGGTTGCGTGCCTATTTTAACGTCAATGGCACCCCATCGTTTGGATTTTCAAGTTCCCCTTCAAGTCGAAGGTCAAAGTTTGAGTCAATTCTGGCGTCCCCATTTTGATGCAGCGATTGGTAATGATACTGTGCTCTCACTACTTTCATCTGAGTTTGAGCAGGTATTTTCTAAGGAAGTCAGAGATCAGTTTATCCGAATTCAATTTAAAGAAAAAAAGGGGAATGCTCTTAAAACGCACTCCACCATTTCCAAAAAAGGGCGTGGTCTCTTAATCCAAACACTGATGGAAAATCCAGTTCAGGAACTGGAGGCTATTAAGAGGATAAACATTGCTGGATTTGTTTATCAAGAGGATTTATCTGATACTAAAGATTGGATTTTTCTACGAGAAGTATAGGAGGTAGCATGAACGAAACGATAGAATCTCAATTACGGCACCGAAGTATTCGTAAATTTCGTCAGCAAGAGCTGACAAGAGACGAATTGGATGTATTGCTGAAAGTTGCCCAACAAGCTCCAACCAGTAATTTCCGTCAATCCTACTCAATCCTGAGCATTACGGATCCAAATTTGAAGAAAGAACTAGCTGAGATTGGACAGCAGGAGTACATTGAGTCTGCTCCGCACCTCTTTATTTTCTTGGTGGATCAGGCAAGGAATACTAAAATTGCAGAAGCACAAGCTGCTCCAGCTCATGTACAAGGTAGTCCAGAGCGTTTTTTATCCGCTTATGCAGACGCACTCCTTGCCTCTCAGAATATGGTGGTAGCAGCGGAGAGTCTAGGTTTAGGAACTGTCTATCTAGGGAGTATCCTTAACGATCCTAAGCGACTCTGCCAATTATTGGCTCTGCCAGCATATGTGTATCCTGCTGTGGGACTAGCCTTAGGTTGGCCGGATCAGGATCCACAGATCAAGCCTCGTTTACCAAGAAATATCATTTACATGGAAAACCGGTATCAAGAATTGGAGCATCCTCTTGAGAGTCTGGAAGCGTATGATCAAGAAATCGAAAACTACTATGATCTTCGCTCCTTTAACAATCGTCTAGAAGCTTTTACGACAAAAATTTCGAAAGAGATGGCTCAGTTGCCTGCTAAAAGAGCAGAAACCCTAGATGCCCTACAGGAACAAGGCTTCTTTCGCTTAGAAGATTAAGGCTCTTGGAGTTCAGTGATTCAACAGTATCTTTGAACTTGATGAATACTCTGTATGGCAGGCTGATTGATGAGGAGCCTTTGATTGGCGAAGGAGCAAATACTGCTGCGCCAATGAGTGAATGAGGCTTCTTGCCTTTCTGACTGAACTCTTGTTTGATATTTTAAATTGTTTTGAGTATCAACGAAAAAAATCCCTTTGCTTCATGGTTAGCAAAGGGATTTACCTTTATTTCAATGTGGATTGTTTAAGCTTCGTTAAGGGCAGCAAGAAGGGCTTCTGCTTGTTTCGTTAAATCAGCCATAACTTCTTCAGAAGCAACGAATGTGCCATCTACCCAAGCAGAGTCATTCACACGTGATGTAGTAATTTGGTCCACAAATTGAGTGCGGATAAATGGTAACATGGTGCGATAGATTTCCTCAGTTGTGTCAAATCCAACATTACCCACAATGGATACTGTACTTACCTTATCATGAAGTGCGGACGGACCTCTTGTATCTGAAAGATCCAAAGCACGGCTAGCCCAGTCGAGAAGGTTTTTCACACCACCTGGGATAGAGAGGTTGTGGATTGGTGAGAAGATCCAGATAGCATCTGCAGCTTGGATAGCTTCACGAACAGCTGCGACAGGAGCTGGAGTTGGAACTTCCAAGTCTTGAGAGAAGACAGGAACATCTTTCCAATCTAAGTAGCTAACGTTGGCTTTGCCTTCTAGTACTTTTTCAGCAGTTTCAGCCATTTGTTTGTTAAAAGATCCTTCACGTAGAGATCCGACGATAAATAAAATGTTTTTCATTACTTGTTCTCCTTTTATTTACAACTGACAGTATAAATTATTTATTACTAATTAGCAAGAATTTTAACTCAAGTTTTTAAATTTTTTCAAAATCCTAATTAAATCTTCCTTATCTTCTTTAGTTAAAACCGAAAGAGCCTCCTTGACATGAGCGATGTGTTCAGGATAAATGGCTTCAATTTGATTCCTGCCCATGGGAGTTAGTTCAATCAGAAAAGCTCTGCGATCCGATGGATCGCAGACGCGCGTGATGAGACCATCCCGTTCCATATTACGAATGATCACGGTCATGTTTCCTGAGGTTGCTAACATTCGGTCGGTCAAATCTTGAATCCGCATTTTGCCCTTAGCGTAAAGAGTATCTAAGACTGAGAATTGACTGGGTGTTAAACCATGGTCCCGAGCTGCTTTCTGCTCCAAACATCGAATGGAGCGATCTGCCTTTCGAAAGACAATCATGGTTTTTAAATCCAAAGCTTCTTTTTCAAATAGTTCCTTCATGTTTTTTATTGTATCAAAAAGAACTAATTAGTACAATTAAAAGCAGATGCTTAGCCTATAGCAATCTACGCTAAAAAACGGTATAATGGAAAGGTGAAAAAAATAGTCTATTTAGAGCCCTATTTCCCCAAAGGGCAGTTTTTCCTTGGAATTTTTGCTATCTTATCGATTATTTGTTTTTCGAGTCTTTACCTGATTGATTTAGGGACTAAGACCCAGGATGTCCGGATGTCCAATGCCCAGATTCGTGCTCAAGAATTGGCAGGATTTAGGGAAATTGAATCGGTGGAAGTGTTTAATGGACAGGAATCTTATACAACGGTTTTCGGAAAAAATACAGCTGGGCAAGACCAGGCGATTATTTTGAATGCCAACCAGGAACAAGTTGCTTTAGTTGATTTAAACCAAGGTGTGAGTCGTAGTGAAGCAGAACAGTTGGCGAGTGAAGCTGGTGCGGATCCTATTCAAGCCAGTCGCTTGGGCTATGATCAAGGAAAAGTTGTTTGGGAAGTTCGGTCGGGAACAACTTATTACCTAATTGATTTTCAAGAAAAGAAACTAATACGGAAGGAGGGAGCTTAATGTTAGCTGATCGTGTCAAATACATGGAGGAAAGTGCGACCTTAGCTGCCGCTGCGAAGGCTAGAGAATTAGCAGCAGCAGGGAGAGATATCATTTCTTTGACCTTAGGAGAGCCTGATTTTACGACTCCAGAAGCTATTACTAAAGCGGCCGAGGAGTCCATAGATTCAGGAAAGGCTTCGTTTTACACTCCAGCATCTGGTTTACCTGCCTTAAAAGAAGCGGTTCAGGACTATATGTTTCAGTACTATGGTTATCCTGTTCAAACCTCACAAGTGTTGGTGACAACAGGAGCCAAGATGGCTTTAGCAGCTGTCTTCCTCTCAGTTTTGAACCCAGGAGATCAGGTTCTGATTCCAACTCCTTATTGGGTTTCTTATGTAGATCAAGTGATATTAGCACAAGGTCAAGCGGTGTTTGTAGAGGGAAAGGAAGAGCGGAATTTTAAAATCGAGGTTAGCCAACTCGAAGAGCTTTGGAACGAGCGTGTCAAGGTTTTACTCTTGAATAATCCCTCTAATCCTACAGGGAATCTTTATACAAAAGAGGAATTAGAGGCTATTGCGAACTGGGCCATCCAGCGTAAAGTGTTGATTTTGGCAGATGATATTTACGGACGTCTGGTTTATAATCAAGCTGAGTTTGTATCTATTGCAAGTCTTTCACCCGAAATTCGTAAGCAAACAGTTGTGATAACAGGTGTTTCTAAAACGTACGCCATGACTGGATGGCGGATCGGATTTGCAGTTGGTCCTCAAGAAATTATTCAGGCTATGGGGAAACTAACTAGTCAGCTGACTTCTAACCCAGCGACTGTTGCCCAATATGCGGCCATTGAAGCCTTAAAGGGGGAGCAAGAGGAAGCTGAGAAAATGCGTTTGGCCTTTGAGGAGCGCCTCAATACCATCTATCCGCTTTTAAATCAGGTCCCAGGTTTCCATGTGACCAAATCCCAGGGAGCCTTCTATCTATTTCCAAACGTTGAAGAAGCTATGAAACTAAAAGGGTTTTCTAAGGTTTCAGATTTCACCAATGATCTTTTGGAAACAGTCGGAGTAGCTTTGGTATCGGGGGATGCCTTCGGTAGTCCCAATCATGTTCGCTTGAGTTATGCGACGGATTTGGATACCTTGAAAGAAGCGATTACTCGCTTAGAACAGTATATGAATGTGTAAAGGAAAAAGTATGTCTAAAAAGTATGTGTCTATTCGTGATGTCAAAGACCATGTAGGTCAAGAAGTTACTATTGGTGCTTGGGTTGCTAACAAATCTGGTAAAGGGAAGATAGCCTTTTTGCAATTACGGGACGGTACGGCTTATTTTCAAGCTGTTGCCTTTAAACCAAATTTCCTTGAAACATTTGGTGAAGAAGAAGGTACTGCTAAATTCGATACCATCAAAAAACTCAGTCAGGAAACTTCTGTTGAAGTAAAAGGTATTGTTAAAGAAGATGAGCGTTCTAAATTCGGCTATGAGTTAGATATTACAGATCTCAAAGTGATTGGTCAATCCGTTGATTATCCTATTACACCAAAAGAACACGGAACAGATTTCTTGATGGATCATCGTCATCTTTGGTTACGGTCTCGTAAGCAGATGGCGATCATGCAAATTCGGAATGCCATTATTTATGCAACGTATGAATTTTTTGATCAAAATGGTTTTATTAAGTTTGATAGCCCAATTTTGTCGGGAAATGCAGCGGAAGACTCTACAGAGTTGTTTGAAACCGACTACTTTGGTAATACAGCTTATTTGAGCCAATCTGGTCAGCTTTATCTCGAGGCTGGTGCTATGGCTTTGGGTCGTGTCTTTGACTTTGGTCCTGTTTTCCGAGCGGAAAAATCTAAAACTCGTCGTCATTTGACAGAATTTTGGATGATGGATGCTGAATATTCTTTCCTTTCTCATGATGAGTCTCTTGATTTGCAAGAAGCCTATGTGAAAGCCTTGATTCAAGGTGTATTGGACCGTGCTCCACAGGCATTGGAAATTTTGGAACGGGATGTTGATCTTTTAAAACGTTACATTGCTGAACCTTTTAAACGGGTTAGCTATGATGAAGCGATTGATCTGCTTCAAGCGCATGAGCAAGATGAAGACACAGATTACGAGCATTTGGAACATGGAGATGACTTTGGTTCTCCTCATGAAACCTGGATTTCAAATCACTTCGGTGTGCCTACCTTTGTAACAAATTATCCAGCAGCCATTAAAGCTTTCTACATGAAACCTGTTCCGGGAAATCCAGAACGTGTATTGTGTGCAGATTTGTTGGCTCCAGAAGGGTATGGGGAAATTATCGGTGGTTCCCTTCGTGAGGATGATTACGATGCCCTTGTTGCGAAAATGGATGAGTTAGGAATGGATAAATCAGAATACGAATTCTATTTAGACCTTCGGAAGTATGGTTCTGTTCCTCATGGTGGATTTGGTATAGGAATTGAACGAATGGTTACCTTCGTAGCCGGTACCAAACATATCCGTGAAGCCATTCCATTCCCACGGATGCTTCATCGTTTGCATCCATAAGATGATTACAACTGAGGAGGCTGGACGAAGGTCCATGCCTCATTTTTCTAAATAGGAGGTTGTTGGATGAAAGAGAAACTGCAATTGGTTGTTGTGACGGGGATGAGTGGAGCAGGGAAAACTGTGGCTATTCAATCTTTTGAAGATTTGGGGTATTTTACGATTGACAACATGCCGCCAGCCTTATTGCCGAAATTATTGACCTTGGTTGATGGTTCTGCTGAACAAAAACGTATGGCATTGGTCATTGATATGCGAAGTCGGTCTTTTTTCAAGGACATTCAAGAAGTGTTGGATGAACTGGAAAATCGAGATGATCTAGATTTTAAAATCTTATTCTTAGATGCGGCTGATAAGGAATTGGTCGCTCGTTATAAGGAAACACGTCGAAGTCATCCACTAGCGGCTGACGGGCGTATTATGGATGGTATTAAGCGGGAACGTGAGCTATTGGTTCCTCTTAAAAGCATGAGTCAGAATGTTGTGGATACAACAGAATTAACGCCACGTGAACTACGTAAGTTGTTGGCTCAACATTTTGCAGATCAAGACTTTGAGCAAGCCTTTCGGATTGAGGTCATGAGTTTTGGTTTTAAATATGGACTTCCAATGGATGCTGATTTGGCTTTTGATGTTCGTTTCTTACCAAATCCTTATTACCAAGTCGATTTACGCGATCAAACAGGATTAGACCAACCTGTCTATAATTATGTCATGGAGCAAGCAGAGTCGGAAGATTTTTATCAGAATCTCTTCAATCTTTTAGATCCGATTTTACCAGGTTACCAGAAGGAAGGTAAGTCCGTGTTAACAATTGCAGTCGGCTGTACCGGTGGACAGCACCGTAGTGTTGCCTTTGCTCGTCGGTTAGCAGATGATTTGGCTAAAAATTGGAATGTCCGGGTCAGTCATCGGGATAAGGACAGAAGAAAGGAAACGGTTAACCGTTCATGAGGAAGAAGCGAATTACAGTGATCGGTGGTGGTACTGGAATCTCGGTTATTCTGAATAGCCTCCGAAAACAGGATGTGGATATAACGGCTGTGGTTACGGTGGCCGATGATGGGGGGAGTTCTGGGAAACTACGTGAGGATATGCAGCTTACCCCTCCAGGTGATTTACGCAATGTTCTATTGGCAATGTCGGATATGCCCAAGCTTTATGAAAAGATTTTTCAGTATCGTTTTGCGGAAGACGACGGTCCTTTTGCGGGTCATCCTTTAGGGAATTTAATTATTGCAGGTATTGCAGAAATGCAGGGATCGACTTACCATGCCATGCAGCTGTTGACAAAGTTACTGCACACAACCGGAAAGATTTATCCTTCAAGCGAACGGGCCCTGACCTTACATGCTGTTTTTGAAGATGGAACAGAAGTTGCTGGTGAGAGCCATATTGCCAAGCATGGTGGTATGATTGACCATGTCTATGTGACCAATACCTATGAGGATACGAAACCTCAGGCTAGTCGAAATGTAGTTCAAGCCATTTTGGAAAGTGATATGATTATTTTAGGCCCAGGTTCTCTCTTTACTTCGATTTTACCGAATATTATGATTGAAGAAATTGGTCAGGCATTAAAAGATACTCAAGCTGAGATTGTCTATATCTGCAATATTATGACTCAAAAAGGGGAGACGGAGCATTTTACAGATGCTCAGCATGTACGAGTTTTGCACAAGCATTTGGGTCAAGCCTTTATTGATACAGTGTTGGTTAATGTAGACCAGGTTCCTCAAGACTATATGAATGACCACGAATTTGACGAGTACCTGGTTCAAGTCGAACATGATTTTGCGGACTTGGCTAGCCAAGTTCCTCGGGTTATTTCTTCTAATTTTCTTCTTTTAGAAAAAGACGGAGCTTTCCATGATGGTGATTTGGTTGTGGAAGAAATTATGAAAATTACCAGTCACAAGCATTAGAGAAGGGAGGGCATTTTCATGAGTTTTACCAGTAATATTAAAGAAGAAATTCTTGTCCTCCCCGAGCGCCATCCGGCTGAATTAGCAGCCCTCATTAAACTCTCTGGGAGTCTAGGTTTGAGTCGGGAGGGGCTAACGCTCTCCGTAACAACTGAAAATGCTAAAGTGGCACGCTTTATTTATGAATTTCTCTTGGAGTGGTTTGATATTAAGTCGGATATTCGCCACCATCAGAAGACGAATCTCCGTAAAAATCGTGTTTATACTGTATTTATGGACCATGGAGTCAAAGACTTACTAGATATCCTTGGGCTATCGCCGGCTTTTTTTGAGCAAGAGACCGGCCTGCCTGTGTCCATCATGGACCATGATGATGCCGCTCGTGCCTATTTGCGTGGTGCTTTCCTTGCTAGTGGCAGCATGCGGGATCCTGATTCTGGTCAATACCAATTGGAGATAGCTTCCGTCTATATGGATCATGCTCAAGATTTGCGGCAACTGATGCAGGACTTTCTATTGGATGCTAAGGTCTTAGAAAGAAAAAGAGGGGCGATCACCTATATCCAGCGTGCGGAAGACCTAATGGATTTTCTCATTATTATTGGGGCTTTGGAAGCTATGGAACAACTGGGTCAGATTAAACTAATGCGGGAAACGCGAAATGATCTGAATCGAGCAACCAATGCAGAAACTGCGAATATCGCTCGAACTGTTAAGGCTAGTATGAAAACCATTAATAATATTAGTAAAATCATAGATCATATCGGTCTTGAGAGTTTGAGTCCTGAGTTACAAGAAGTTGCTCGTTTTCGGATTGCCCATCCAGATTACTCTCTCCAGGAATTAGCGGACAGTCTTCCTACACCCCTTACTAAAAGTGGATTGAACCATCGATTGCGCAAGCTTAATAAGATTGCAGAGGAGATACCTGAGTGAAAGTTGCTGTTTTAGGAGATATCCATGGGAATCTGACTGGTTTAGAAGCAGTAGTGGCGGATGCTCAAGAGGCTGGCGTTGAAGAATACTGGCTTATGGGCGATGAGTTGATGCCAGGACCATCGCACGTGCAGATTCTTGACTTGCTTGATAGCCTGCCCTACACCGTTCGTTTACGGGGAAACTGGGAGGATTCCTATCTAAAAGCTAGAGCTGGTATCTATCCTCGTAAGAGCTCTTTAGATTTATTTGTTTATCGTCAAAGTCAACATCTGGATGGCTTTTTGGATGATTCCCATCGTCAAGAAATACAAGCTAGACCTCTCTATTTACATCGAAAAGTAGGACCCTTACGTTTCAATCTTTCGCACCATTTACCTCAAAAGAACTGGGGACGTGATTTAGTACCACCTTTTGAACAAGCGGATTTAAACGTTTTGTTTGCACAAGATGAGGCAGATGTGGCTATTTTTGCCCATAGTCATGTGCAGGGACTTCTCTACACGGAGAAAGGTCAATTAGTTTTGAATCCTGGTTCTGTTGGACAACCCTATTTTCCATGGGATACCTTGCGTCAAGATTTACGGGCTCAATATCTCTTGCTCGAGATTGATGACTCCGGTCTTGCTCAAATAGATTTTCGTAAGGTTACTTACGATGTTGATTTGGAAATCAAGCGAGCTTTAGATGCTCCCATTCCTTATTTTGATTTTTATCAACATTTGATGAAAACAGGCATTCGTCTCAGCAATGATCCAGATTATTTGGCTTCCTATCATCAACAAAGAGGGACGCAAAAAGAAGTTGAGGATTATTTTGGAATTGATTTCTGAAACGATTAAACATACTGCGTGAGAAAGAAAAATCAGGAGTTAACCAAAAATATTTGGACAAATAGAGACAGCTGAATCAGAAAGTTTGTTCATTTGTTGAAGTCGTTTTTGAAACCTAACTGGTTACTGAAATTGGGCTACTCTATGGCAAAGATTATTGGAAATGAAACTTGATGACTAGTCATTAGAGGCTAGTTGGCTTCTTCTATGAAAAAGCAGGAAGAAAAGGGAAGTTCAGTGAATTTTCAAATGAAAATGTAACATGTTTAAAGCAAGTCAAGAGGAGTGATATGATGGAAATACCTAAATATTCCGAACTTTATACTATTATTTTAAAAACTTTAAACGATGGTCAAATCCACTCGAAAAAGGAACTGAAACAGGCTGTTATCCAAGAATTTAAGCTAGATGCAAAATCTCAACAAGCTTTGCTAGCAAGTGGAAGTCAAACGCTACTGGATTCTAGGGTTGGCTGGGCAACCACTTACCTCAAGAAAGCACTTGTCATTTCCAGTCCCAAACGTGCCCAGTTTCAAATCACCCAAAGAGGGGTTAAGCTATTAGAAAAATTTGATGAGATCAATGAGTTGGTTTTGTTGTCCTTTCCTGAATTTAAAGCTTTTAAACAAAATCGTCCTTCCAAAGGAAAGATTCTGGAAACAGGAGATGTGATTGAGGATAATTCTCCACGAGAGGTCTTAGAGCAAGCTTATAGAGAATATAATCAAACTTTAAAGGAAGAGCTTTTAACAGAACTGTATCGAATGGATTCCTATCGATTTGAACAATTAGTCGTCAATCTTTTGGTTAAAATGGGTTATGGATTACCAGCTCCAAGTGGAAATTGGCAGAAGTCCTCAGGGGATGAGGGTATTGATGGGATTGTAAACGCAGATCCTCTCGGTTTTGAAGCTATTTACATTCAGGCAAAACGTTATCAAGAAGGAAATACGGTTGGAAGACCAGAACTTCAGCGTTTTGTGGGAGCCTTGGCTGGTCATGGAGCTTCAAAAGGGCTTTTTATGACTACCTCTAGCTTCAGTAAGGGTGCTCGGGAATTTGCGGAGAAAAATCTGAATGCTAAAATCGTTCTTGTAGATGGTTCTTCTTTAGCTCAGTTTATGATTGACCATAATCTTGGTGTTTCAACTGAAAATACCTTTCATTTAAAGAAGTTGGACAGTGACTTTTTTGAAGATTAAAAAGTCCTTTGTCCTCTGATATAGTCCTACTTAAGTAGACAATCCAACTAAGTATTGTTTATGAAGGTAGGATTTTTATGATGTCTAGAAAAAGGATACACGTTTTGAAGATAAACTAAAAATTGTTTCTAGAGGCTGTAGTAGTGAAGTTTCTAGCTATGAGCTAGTTCATCGATAGTGAAAACACCTATACGCTGTTTAAAGGAAAAACCAGAACAAGTGAAAGCTGGGTCAAAAGCAAATCTAAAACAGGTAGTCGATTATCACAGTAAGTGAGCACTCACAAAATAGATTCATGCGTTAGAATATAGTGTCGATAAGAAAAACCAGAACACCTTAGGTGAACTGGTTTGGTTTTGACTGCAGTTGTCTACTTGACAGAGTAGGTATCACTGAACTGGAGGTCTTTACCTACTTGTTGAATGTTTGGGTTGTACTTTTTGCTTCGGATCAATGAAATGGACTGCGTTATTTACCGCAGTAGGGGCTTCACCAAATCCTGTGGTAATCATAGCTGCTTTGCCAGGATAGGTGCAGCAATCTCCAATAGCATAGATACCAGGAAGGTTGGTTTCTTGTTTCGTGTTGACCAAAATTTTATGACGTTCAAGCTCTAATCCCCATTCCTTCAAGTTTCCGATGGAAGATTTGAAGCCGTAATTAACAAAAATATGGTCCACCTCAAGGTGGTCTTTTTCTTTGGTTTTGCTGTGTTCAACTTCCAGATGAGTAATGGTTCCATCTTGTCCAACAAGGTCACTTGGGATAAATGGGGTACGAATATTTACACTGGATGCTTTGAGGTGAGAGACAGAGTGTTCAAGGGCGCGGAAGTTGTCCCGGCGATGGATGAGGGTTGTGTCGGTAATTTTTTCAAAGGCTAGTGCCCAGTCGACAGCTGAGTCGCCACCACCAAGGATGGCTACTTTTTTATCCTTGAATTGGTCTATATTTTGAACATGGTAGTGAATATTATCAAAATTCTCTGCCCCTTCGATCTCTAAAGGTCGAGCTTTAAAAGCACCGCCCCCCATGGCAATAATGACCGATTTTGACCGATGTTCCCCTTTGGATGTTACAAGTCGATAGTGGTCACTCGCCCGTTCAATTTCCAATAGAGTCTCTCCTAAACAGATTTCGGTTTTAAATGTGTTGAGCTGTTCGATAAGATTCTCGGTTAAACCTTGTCCTGTGATAGAAGGAAAACCAGGTAAATCAAGTATCGTCTTTTCTGGATAGAGAATGGCCGGTTGCCCTCCAAGTTGTTCCAATGAATCAATGAGTTTCACCTTTGATTCTCGAAGGTTGGCGTAGAAGGCGGCAAAAAGTCCTACCGGGCCACCGCCAATAATGGTAATGTCATAAATCTCAGACATGAGATCTCCTTTTTTCTTTATTTTTAAGGGTTCTTTTCTAATTCTATCAAAAAATGAAAAGAGATACATTTTCTATGTCACTACATCAATCACTCATGTTTTTCAAAAAGTAAAGCGCTTGTTTTAATCAAGGTTGGTATGATGAAGAGTAGTGTGCACTTGTGATTATCCGTTAACAGAGTTAGAGAAGGATAAAATGCGTATAGTGTAAATTAGGGGAGTTGCGAAAGTTTTGGTGATAAATGCCAATCATTTGGGAAACCGAATCGAGACAATACTAGATTTGTGTTGATTGGATATGAGCGTTTTGATAGATAATTATCCAATTCCTTGAATTTATTTAGTAACGTATTATGCAATGTAGCATATTGTGTTTTACTTAGGAAACATTGTAGGACTAAAAACGTATTATAAACGTCGCTTTTAGGTGCAGCACTAGAAATATTGTATTGATCATGTAGAGGTCGATAGTAAACTAAGTTGTTTTTACATCTAAAGTCTAATAATCTTGAATCATGTGCACAAATATTTCTCACTTCAAAAATATTTTCTATAAATGACAATAGCTCTGTTGCTGTAAAATATGTTGTAATTGGCATTTTTTCTGAAATAAAGGAATAATGTCTCTTTGCAATAGTGTTTTGTATAGCTGGTAAATATCGGATCACTAATTTTAGTTCCCCAAATGTAAGATACTCAACCATTACCCAAAAAGGAACTCCTCCATGATTATTCTGATGATTTTTGATTGGATTATCACCTCTCATATGACTGTGTTTCCGTATGATTTTACGAAATCTTGTTATTAAAAAGTTTACATCAGTTCTTTGGCGTTGGTTATTTGGATTAAAGGTGTAAAAATTCTGACTTAGATAATCAAATGGATTTGCTCTATATCGCTCACTTATTGTATAGGCAGTTATGGATTTTAAATGTTTCTCAGCCTGTAAGATTGCTTTGAGAAATACAAAACGAATTTCTCTATCAGTAAAATATAGACGAACAATATCATCAAAATTAGTTCCTGGTCTATAGCGATTTGTAGTTGACCAGAAATAGCGGCTATATCCATTAATAATTGAATAGTAATTATTTGTCAGTAAATATAGTTTATTTTTCTGATAGTCGGTGAGTTGTAATTTTCTAGAATACAAAATTTCTAATTGTTCTTGTATTGTTTTAAATTCTTTGACCAAAAAAAGCACCTCCCAATGGAGATGCGATCCGCAATCGGGGCCCTTGAGCTTGTCCGAAAGCTATTCCTTAAGTATCTCCATTCTACTAGTATTATTTTGTTTTGTCAATCTAAACGATTGTTTCTGAGAAAAACTTGATTTTCCAATTTTTCAGTTCATTTATTTTGAGTAGACTTTTATACTCTTCAATTTATTCTTAATTTTACTCTTAATTTTACTCCTCATAGATGATTATAACTGAAATGGGAAATGCTATCAAATAATGATACAGATACTTAGGACACTATTTTGACAAGTACTTATATTAGATAAATATTCGAAGAAAGTGATTCAAAAGGACTACATCATCTCTGTCTAATCCTAATATTCTTAAGTAATGTTTCCTTCCAACTAAAGTCTTGGAAGGGATATTTTTCTGAGAGTTTTAAGTGGATTTAGTGATAGAGTTGAATGTTTTTGATTGAAATTGATTGACATTGAAAAAAATTAGGGTATAATTATTTTTGTAATCGATTTCATGAGGAGGGGATCTTATTCTTAAAGAAGAGCGTCATCATCGAATTCAAGAGGAATTAAGAAGTCAAGGTTTTGTTGGTTTAGATTTTCTGCAAGAATTATTACAAACGTCAGAATCCACCATTCGGCGAGATTTGGCAGAGCTGGAAAGTCAGGGTTTGTTGAAGCGGGTTCATGGTGGAGCTGAGCATCTTCGTTTTCTTTCCAAAGAGGAAAGTATGCAGGAGAAAGCCATCAAGCATGTATCCGAAAAGCAGATCATTGCCAACGGTGCTTTAAAGCAGATTCAGGATGGAGAGACAATCTTTTTGGATGCTGGAACAACAACCGCCTTTTTAATTGAAGGTCTGGCTCAAAAATCTGTTCGGATAGTGACCAATTCGATTCACCATGCTGCTCGTTTGGTTGACTTACATGTGCCAACTTTGATGATTGGAGGTCAGATTAAGGAGACGACTGATGCTTGTATTGGAGCTTCAGCTTTGGAGCAAATCCAAGTTTTGAATTTTGATCGCGCTTTTATGGGAATCAACGGAGTGGACCAAGATTGGTTCTACACACCAGATCCAGAAGAAGCTGCTTTGAAAAAAGCAGTACTTCAGAATACATCAAAGTCGTATGTCTTAGTAGATCCTTCTAAATATTATCAGACTGCTTTTGTAAAAGTTGCTGGAGTTGAGGCTGCAACTATAGTGACATCAGCATCTCACTCCTCCCTCGTAAAACGATTAGTAGAGAAAACAGAGGTACTTGAAGTATGATTTATACAGTAACGCTCAATCCTTCCATTGACTTTATTGTTCGACTTGATCATTTGGACCTTGGTCATGTGAATCGGATGGAATCGGATGATAAATTTGCGGGTGGTAAAGGAATTAATGTGAGCCGTATCCTTCAACGTTTGGGGAAAGACAATAGAGCCACTGGTTTTATTGGAGGTTTTACGGGTCGCTTTATCACAGATGTCTTAGATCAGGAAGGGATTGCCCATCGCTTTATCCAGGTATCTGGAGATACACGGATTAATGTTAAGGTAAAAGCTGATCAAGAAACGGAAATCAATGGACCCGGTCCTGAAATTGAGAGGGATTCCTTGGAGAGCTTAAAAGCACTATTGGCTAATCTTAGTGCGGATGATACAGTTGTTTTTGCAGGATCTAGTCCAGTTAATCTAGGGAATGTGATTTACAATGATTTGATTGCCCTTACCCGAGAGACCGGTGCTGAAGTTGTCTGCGATTTTGAAGGTCAGACCTTGATTGATTCATTGGCGCATCAGCCCCTTTTAGTTAAGCCGAATAATCACGAATTAGGAGCTATTTATGGAAAGGACTTGAAGGATTTAGATGAAATCCAAGAGTATGCTGGTAAGCTCATTCAGGCAGGAGCTCAGCATGTGATTATTTCCATGGCTGGAGATGGAGCCTTGCTGGTGACGGCTGATGAGGCCTACTTCGCAAAACCTATTAAAGGGGTCGTGAAAAATTCTGTTGGAGCAGGAGATTCTATGGTCGCGGGCTTTACAGGTGCTTATGTGGACACAGGCGATGCTCTTGAAGCCTTCAAATGGGGAGTAGCGTGTGGTACGGCTACAACCTTTTCAGATGATTTAGCAAGTGCTGCCTATATTCAGGAAATGTACCAACAAGTGGAGGTAGAAAAAAGATGAAAATTCAGGATTTATTGAAGCAAGAAGTGATGTTGCTAGACTTGCAAGCTCAAAGTAAGGAAGCTGCAATTGATGAAATGGTTCAGTCCTTGGTGGATCATGGCTATGTAACGGATTTCCAACTTTTTAAAGATGGGATTATGGCTCGGGAAGCGCAAACTTCAACTGGACTTGGGGACGGTATTGCGATGCCGCATAGTAAAAATGCAGTTGTGAAGGAGCCGGTTGTTCTGTTTGCAAAGTCTGCTAGTGGCTTGGACTATGAAAGTTTGGATGGCCAGCCAACAAATCTTTTCTTTATGATTGCTGCTCCAGAAGGTGCCAATGATACTCACCTAGCGGCTCTTGCTGATTTGTCTAAATACTTATTACAGGATGGTTTTGCAGAGCAGCTACGTCAAGCATCTAGCTCTAAACAAGTACGAGCACTCTTTGACGAGAAAGAAGAAGCTCAGGCAGCTCCAACGGATCTAGTAGATCAAGATGCAGATTTCTTGGTTGCGGTAACAGCTTGCACAACTGGAATTGCGCATACTTATATGGCTCAAGAAGCACTTCAAAAACAAGCAGCTGAGATGGGTATTGGTATTAAAGTTGAAACCAATGGTGCTAGTGGTGTTGGTAATGCTTTGACAGCTGATGATATTGCGCGTGCTAAAGGAGTCATTATTGCTGCAGATAAGGCTGTTGAGATGGCTCGTTTTGCGGGTAAACCACTTGTTAACCGGCCTGTTGCGGATGGTATCCGTAAAACAGAAGAGTTGATTCAATTGGCACTGGATCCTGCAACTCCTGTCTATGAAGCTCGTCAAGAAGCGGTTCCTTCCACTGCCTCATCTGGTGGCTCTAACCTCTACAAACATTTGATGAGTGGGGTTAGTCAGATGTTGCCATTTGTGATTGGAGGCGGAATTCTAATTGCTTTGGCCTTTCTCTTTGACCAAATGTTGGGTGTGCCTCAAGATCAGTTGGCGAGTCTTGGCTCCTATCATCAAATTTCTGCCTTATTTAAGGAGATTGGTGGAGCTGCCTTTGGCTTTATGCTTCCAGTTTTGGCTGGTTATATTGCTTATTCGATTGCGGAAAAACCTGGCTTGGCAGCCGGATTTGTAGCAGGTGCCTTGGCTTCATCAGGTGCGGCTTGGGGCCACGTTCCCTTCGCTGTTGGTGGAGAGGCTAGCCTAGCTCTCAGTGGAGTCTCCTCAGGATTCCTTGGAGCTCTGGTAGGTGGCTTCTTGGCAGGTTACGTTGTTAACTTCTTGAAAAAAGCTTTGGCGAACTTGCCACGTTCTTTGGAAGGCATCAAATCAATCCTTCTCTTCCCACTATTGGGAATTGGCTTGACTGGTTTCTTGATGCTCTTTGTTAATATTCCAATGGCAGCGATTAACACTGGTCTTAACAATTTCTTGGAAGGATTGTCAGGAAGCTCAGCTGTATTAGTAGGTCTTGTTGTTGGTGGGATGATGGCCATCGATATGGGTGGACCTTTCAATAAGGCTGCATACATCTTTGGTACTGGTACCTTGGCAGCCAGTGTCGCTACAGGTGGTTCTGTTGTGATGGCAGCTGTTATGGCAGGGGGAATGGTACCGCCATTGGCAATCTTTGTAGCGACCTTGCTCTTTAAAAATAAATTTAGTGCAGAAGAACGCAACTCTGGTTTGACCAATATTATCATGGGTCTATCCTTTATTACAGAAGGTGCCATTCCATTTGCGGCGGCTGATCCAGCACGCACTATTCCAAGCTTTGTCGCAGGCTCAGCACTTGCAGGAGGCTTGGTTGGTCTTGCAGGTATTAAGTTAATGGCACCGCATGGAGGAATCTTCGTTGTTGCCCTTACCTCAAATCCACTTCTCTACCTTGTCTTTATCCTAATCGGAGCAGTGGTTTCTGGTTTCCTCTACGGATATTTGAAAAAAACAAATTAAAATGAAAAAATGACTTTTCTGAAAAGAAAGGTCATTTTTTAGACTCTATAATTCCTATGAAGGAATATTTCAATTAATATACTCTTTTAGATTATAAACTGTATATGATATACTATTTTTATGGCATACGGAATTGATTTTAGAAAACGTGTCCTTGAATATGTTAAAGAGGGACATACACGTAAAGAAACAGCAGCTTTAT